>JASLES010000456.1 GCA_030151005.1 Silvimonas sp. | reverse complement strand
TGCTGATCCGCTATGGTGCGGTGATGTTCGGCGGGGCCATGGCAGGGCTGGGCGGTGCTTATCTATCAACGGTTTATACGCCGCTCTGGGCGCAGAACATGACTGCAGGCCGGGGCTGGATTGCCATTGCGCTGGTGGTGTTTGCCAGCTGGAAACCAGGGCGCTTGTTGATTGGAGCGTTTTTGTTTGGCGGCGTGACCATTTTGCAGTTTCATGCCCAGACGCTGGGCTGGACGGTGCCGGTACAACTGCTGGCGGCCCTGCCGTATCTGGCAACTGTGGTAGTCCTGGTGGTGATCTCGCGGGACAAACGCTTGCTGCAACTCAATTTGCCTGCGTCATTGGGAAAAGGCTTTTTGCCGGATTAAACGGGGCGGGCACCACCCGCCTTCATTCCCATCTAAAATATCCACATGACATCCCCTAACGCGCAATCCCACTTCATCGTCCGCGGCAGCATCCTGCATTTTCTGCAGGACCCGGCCCAATACCCGGATGCCGAGTCCTTCCAGTATCTGGAAGACGGGTATTTGTGGCTGGCGGACGGCCTGGTGCAAGCCACGGGGCATTGGCAACAGTTAGGCGATATCCCGGCCAGCGCGCGTGATGTCGCCCAATGGGCCGATCACAGCGGCCACCTGATCCTGCCTGGCTTGATCGACACGCATATGCATTACGTCCAGGCCGGCATGATCGGCTCATTTGGTTGCCGCCTGCTGGACTGGCTTAACGATTACACCTTTCCCGCAGAAGCCGCTTTTGCCGATCCGGACGTTGCCCGGGTCACCGCCAGCTTTGTAATCGAGCGCCTGCTGGCACACGGCACCACCACGGCGTCTGTGTTTGGCAGCGTGCATCCGCAATCGGTCGATGCTTTTATGGCGGAAGCAGAACGCCGGGGCCTGCGCATGCTCTGTGGCAAAGCCATGATGGATAGATACTGCCCGCCGGAAGTGCGGGATACCGCAGAACAATCTGGCCAGGAGAGCGCCGACCTCATCAGCCGCTGGCATGGCAAGGGACGCTTGCGTTATACGGTGACGCCACGCTTTGCTCCGACATCCACGCCAGAGCAACTGACCATTGCGGGCGAGTTGTATCGCTCACGGCCAGACTTGCATGTGCAGTCGCACCTGGCAGAAAACGACAAAGAAGTCGCCTGGGTTGCAGAGTTGTTCCCGCAACAGCGAGATTACCTGGATGTGTACGGGCACTTTGGGCTGACCGGCCCGCGAACCATTTACGGCCATTGCATCCACCTGACCGCGCGGGAACAGGCGGCCATGGCCGCGAGTGGTACCGCAGCGGCGTTTTGTCCTACATCCAACCTGTTTCTGGGCAGCGGCCTGTTTGATTATCACGGCACGGCAGCAGCCGGGGTACGGGTCGGCCTGGCGACAGATGTCGGCGGCGGCACGTCCCTGAACATGATCCGCACCCTGGCGGAGGCGTATAAGGTCTCGCAGGCCCGGCATCAGCCGCTTTCCCCTTTGCGCGGCTGGTATCTGGCCACGCTGGGCGGTGCGCGGGCGCTTTATCTGGATGAGTTCATCGGCAATTTTGCGCCAGGGCGGGAAGGGGACTTCATCGTGCTCAAGCTGGATGCCACGCCAGAATTGGCATTTCGCATGGACCGCACACGCACGCTGGCCGAACGCCTGTTTGCGCTAACCACGCTGGGTGACGAACGTTGCGTTGCGGCCACGTACATCATGGGTCAACGCGCACTGTGATTGCAGGTACGCGGGGCTAGTCTGCGGGCGGCGAAACGCCTCCCACACGCTCATGAAATTCGGCAATCGACTCACGGGAATAGCGCATGTAACGCTGATCTTGTGATTGAAAATCCACAAACACCCAGTCTGGTTTGAACTCCAGCATCATGTGTACGGTTTCCGGCGTTTGCGGCAATGGGGTATCGATGGCGGAGGCAAACGGGTGGATCAGCTCCGGCCACTCTGCATCGTAAACCCACAGCGCCGTGCCGCACTCGCCACAAAAATGGCGTTCTGCGCTGCTGATATGTGCGCGGGCGTCTTCCGGATTTCTGACCTTGGCGTGGTACATGCGGATATGTTCACGTCCGCTGACTTTAAGCGTATCGGCCAGCGCACCCAGATTGATGGCATAACCGCCGCCACCCTGGGTTTTGCGGCAAATGCTGCAGTAACAGCGCTGATACGGCAGCGGGTGCGGGCTCTCGACGCTAAAACTCACGGCGCCGCACTGGCAAGAACCTTCTAGCAACATGGCATTGTCCTTTTCCGGAAGGCGGCCTGCGCCGCTTGCCTACAGTATGCCGTTGTCGCAAGGGCGGCTGACCCGGCGCAGCACGCATTGATGTGGCGGACGGTTCCGACGCCAACCCTGTTCACTTGGCGCCGTCTTTGAACCACTGGCTGATCTGGCTACGCTCGGCCTCGGTCATGCCGGTCAGGTTGCCCAGCGGCATGGCCTTCAACTGCACCACTTGTTGATAAATCTTTGGCGCATTAAGGCGCACGGCATCGTCAGTATCAAACTTGATGCCGTTGGGTGCGGTCGGCATTTTGGTCGGTTTTTCTGAATGGCAGGCCAGACAGCGTGCATCAATGATCGGGCGGATATCGGCCAGCGTGCTTACTCGCGGCGCGACAGGTTGGGCCTTGGGCGCATGGGTGACCAGGACGATCACCAGCAAAGCCAGCCCGGCAGCGGGGTATTGCCACTTATATATACCTTTGTGGCGCAGGTTGAAAAAATGCCGCGTCAGCGCTGCGGCCAGCAATAACGTCGCCAGCGTCAGCCCCGCGCCTGGCCCGCTATAGATAAATGCATAGTGATTGCTCAGCATGCAAAAGATGACCGGCAGCACCAGATAATTGTTATGCACGCTGCGCTGCTTGCCGCGCTTGCCATGAATCGGGTCGGGCGTTTGTCCGGCGCGCATGGCAGCTACCATTTTTTTCTGGCCAGGAATAATCCAGAAAAACACATTGGCGCTCATGGTGGTGGCAATCATCGCCCCGACATGCAAAAACGCTGCGCGGCCCGAGAGCAAATGGCAGAGCACGAAACCCACAACCACTACAAACGCATAATAAATAGCGCCAAACAGCAACTGGCTACGGTTGAACAACAGACGGCACAAGCCGTCGTAGACTAGCCAACCAATGACCAGTGTGGCGATCCCGGTCATGACGGCTACGCCGGGTTGCTGGATCGCGCTGCTGGCATCAACCATGTACACACTGGCTTGCGAGTAATACAGCGCGCCCAGCAAAAAGAAGCCAGAGAGCCAGGTTGAGTAAGACTCCCATTTGAACCAGTGCAGCTCATCGGGCAGTTTGGGTGGGGCCAGCAGATACTTCTGCGGGTTATAAAAGCCGCCGCCATGCACTGCCCACAACTCGCCGCCCACGCCTTTTTCGATCAAGGCCGGATCTACCGGCGGCTTAAGACTGTTATCCAGCCAGATAAAGTAAAAAGAAGACCCCACCCAGGCGATGGCAAAGATGACATGCATCCAGCGCAGCAGCAGCGACGCGCACCCAATCAGGTAGCCGGAATCCATCAGCAGCTAGCTCCCGCGGTAGGTGGAGTAACTCCACGGCGAAACCAGCAACGGGACGTGATAACCCTCAGCAGGGTTGGCAATGCCAAAACGCAAGATGACGACATCCAGAAAGGGCGGGTCTGGCAGGGCCACCTGCTGTTGTCTGAAGTATGCCGCGACATCAAATTGCAGTTCATACACGCCAGTCGTAAACAGATCGCCACTGAGCAGGGGTTGATCCAGCCGGCCGTCTGCATTGGTGTGGCCTTCAAAGGCGCTTTGCGCGCCGCCGGGCGTCATCCGCAACAGACGCAAACGCATACCAGCGGCGGGTCGGCCGTGTGCGGTATCCAGAACATGAACGGTGAGCTTGCCCATAGGCCTGCCAGGTGACGAGGGGATGCATCGATTATAGAAGTGGCGCTGCCCGGCGCGAGACAGATGGCGGCGCATAACGACTATGCCGCCCACCAGATAGCCCGCAGGTCATATGGCTCGGCGCAAGTACTCTATAAAAGAGCTCGCCTTGTTCAATCAGCCAAGCCTCTTTTACAGTTCAGACAACACCTGGTTGCTGGAGTCCTGATGACCACCGTCCATACGCTTGCCGGCTTGTCCAGCCTGTCGCGGCCAGACTTTGTCGCAGCACTGGGAGACCTGTACGAGCATTCACCCTGGGTGGCTGAAGGCGCCTGGGCATCCCGCCCCTTTGCCAGCGTCGATGCCTTGCTGGCTGCGCTCAGTCAGGCCATGCGTAGTGCCACACCTGCGCAACAACTGGCGTTGATCCGGGCGCACCCGGAACTGGCCGGCCGTGCGGCGGTGCGTGGTGAACTCACGGCGGACTCTACCTCGGAACAACACAGCGCCGGGCTGGATCAATGCTCGCCGCAAGAGTTCGCCGACATCCAGCGCCTTAACGCTGCCTGGCAGCACAAGTTTGGTTTCCCGTTTGTGATTGCGGTACGCGGGCTGGACCGCGCCGCCATCATCGCCCGTATGGAACAACGCCTGGCGCAGGACGATGCTGCCGAACTGGCAGAAGCGTTGGATCAGATCGATCGCATCGCGGCACTGCGCCTGGCCCAGCGGCTGGCGGCAGCCTGATTCAGGCTGCTGCCGCCAGTTGTCGCGCCCGCGCTTCATGCATGGTCGCGCCGTAGCTGCGCGACACGCTGACCACTTGTTCGCGGAACCAGCGACACTCATCGCCATGATGGCTGCGGTCATGCCACAACATATAGAACTGCATGCGTGGAAATTCGATCGGGGCTTGCGACATGGCTAGCGGCATATGATTACAGAAGTATTCGGCAAACATGCGCGGGCCAGAGAAGATCATCTCGGTTTGCAGTAATAGATAAGGCACCAGATTAAAGTAGGGCACATAGGCCACTACATTGCGCTTGAGTCGCTCACGCGCCAGGTGCAAATCAATCACACCACGCTGACCCACGGCATAGGGGTTTGGCACCAGATGTTCCGCCTCAACATATTCAGCAATGGTGAGCTTGCGACCTGCCAGCGGATGATTCTGCCGCATCAGGCAAACTACCTCGTCTTCAAACAAGGGCAGCATGCGCAGATGCTCTGGCGGTTGCGGCCAGTTACCGATCACCGCATCCAGATCGCCGTTCTCCAGTGCGCGCACATAATCGTAATCCTGTCCCAAAGAATGAAACGCCACTTGTGACTGCGGTGCCAGTTTGCGCAAGCGGGCCATGATCTCGCCAATCAGCGCGGCATTCAGATAGTCCGGCGTCGCAATATTAAAAATGCGGCGGGATTGGGCCGGATCGAAATTCACCTGCTGCATGGCAATCGTCTCGATCTGCTGCAGCGCAATCTTCACTGGCTCCAGCAAGGCCATACCCCGCTCGGTTGGCGTCATGCCATTACGGCTGCGTACCAGCAACTGGTCTCCCAGCATGTCACGCAGGCGACGCAGCGCAGTGCTCACCGCCGGCTGCGACTGATTAAGCCGGCGTGCCGCATTGGACACACTGCACTCGGTCAAGAGTGCATGCAGTACCCGCAGCAGATGCACGTCAATCGATTCCCATGAAGATTGCCCGGCCATGACTGACTCCTTGCCCGTTGGATGACTCCATAAAAGCAAACGCCGTTCCAGCCTCTTATGTAACTCAGAGCTGGCTGGTTTCCCAGGTTCATATAGATATATAGCGCCAGGAATGTGCGGGGCCGGCCCAAAGCGGTGCAAAGGAGCTGCTTTGGTGCAGGGAACCAGATAAAAAGTAGGAAGAAATGCGGTTCAAACCGGCTGCGAAATCTTTTTGTCACAAAAGATTGCTTAGGAAACAGGGGTTTGTTGCGATACAGCAGGAAATATTGCAGGAAGGTGTTGACGGTATGTGGGGTGGTGCGTATAGTTCGGTTTCTCCGCTGCAGACACAACAGCGAAACAGCGAAAACGAAAGAGTTTAGCAGGGTTTCAGTGTCTGGTGGCAAACGATCTTTAACA
>JASLES010000448.1 GCA_030151005.1 Silvimonas sp. | reverse complement strand
CCGGCTGGGGTCGCCTTTCTTTGGTTACTTTCTTTGGCGAAGCAAAGAAAGTAACGTGCTCCGGCCACCGCCGGTATCAAATGCTTTTAAAGACCCGCGCCGAAGGCGCTTACACCCCGCTGTTCAACACCGCTTAACCATAAAAATGCACCCCCACATACACCGCAAACGCCAGATACAACCCCCCCACCATCATTAGCCGGCTACAGTCCACATGCCCGCGGCGGAAGATATTCCACAGAAAGATAATGCCGGCAGCGGTGATCAGGCCGGAGACCAGCAGCGGTGCATCAAACAGCCACGGCGTGAAAAAGATACCCAAGGCGCTGGGGATCGTGGCCTGGATCATCATGGCGCCCGAGATATTCGCCAGCGCCAGACGTTCTTTGCCCTGGCGCACCCAGATCAGCGTGTTCATGATTTCCGGCAGTTCAGTCGCCACCGGGCTGAGCAATAGCGCCACGATATGCGGGGCAATGCCCAGCGCGACACCGATGGTTTCCAGCTGGGCGACAAACGTATGCGAGGCCACGGCAATAACGCCCAGCGCGAGCAGTGATTGCAGCGCAGCCCAACCCATGGTGGCGTTGTGCGGCCGAATCTTCAGGTCTTCCAGTTCTTCTTCTTCCGGCGCCGTGTCGGCACTGGTGATCTCTCGCCATACATACAGCGCGTACGCGGCCAGGAACAACACACCCAGCCATGGCTTGATGGCAAAGGCCACCAGACCCAAAGCAACTTTGAAGACAAAGATCGACAAAAACGCCAACTGATCGCCCGCCAGGCGTTTGCTATCAACCTGCACGATGCGGTCTGGCCGACCCAGCCGGCGGCGATTAAGCCACAGCGCGCCGCCTACCACCGCATAGGCCACCGTGGCCAGCACCAGCGGGCCACCCATGGCAGCGCCTACGCCAATGTCTTTGGCTTGGTCGGTCTGGCCGAAGACTACGGCAGTGAACGTCACGGCGCTTTCTGGCAAGGCGGTGCCAAATGCAGCCAGCACAGTGCCCACGGCGGTGGCGCCCAGCTTCATGTGACGGCCGCACCATTCGATGCCGTTCACGAAGTATTCACAGGCCAGGTAAATGGCAAGCGCAGATGCAAAAAACAGGATGATGGTCAGGAGCATGAGAGCAACGCAGGCCGGGCAAGCAAGATAATCCAATGGCGCAACGATACGGCTTGCCCGGCGTGGCAAAGCGTATCGTGGCCAAAGGTCTCGCCGGGCAACCGGGTGGAGGACCCGGTACTGATCACGCCATGAAGCCAGGCTTCAAGTTTGTTGACGTGACCTCTTCTCTGGCAGGCATCAGCCTGCAGGAAGATAGCTACTCCCCAATGACAACGGAGCGAATTGTACATCGTTTGTCGCATCAGGTAACCCTGTAAGCGACATCCAACCATTTTGCGATATATGCTACGACTGCCCCGCAGCCCGCCAAGGACACCGATGCACCGCCACCTGATTGCTTTTGCTGACGCACCGGAACCCGATCTGATCACGCCTGCACTGGATCAGCGTTTCAAGATTCGCAATGTCACCTTACTGGCGGATGCCACGCATATCGAACGGGCCAATTACATGGCCAGCGTGTGCCGCGAGGCCAATTTGCATACCTCGGTGATGCCGATTCCGCATGGTTGGCATCCGGAACCCATCCGGGTACGGCTCAAGGAAATCATCGCCGGGGGCGAGTTGCCGTACGTGTTCAACCTGTCTGGCGCCAACCCCATTCATAGTGCAATTGCCCATGAAGTGGCGCTGGGGCATCAGGTACCGGCGTTTGTGGTGAACCCGTCCAGCGACCAGATTCACTGGCTGGCACACCCGCCGCACGATCTGCCCAGTGATGATGGCAATGTGGAAGACCGGCTGACGCTGGAAAGCTACTTTGCCGTCTATGGCATCGGCATTGTGTCGTGTAGCCGTCGGTTGCATCGGCCCAAGGCGCAAATGGACGCCGCGGCAGATGTGCTGGCGCATTTGTCGGTCGATCACCCGGAGTTGATCAACAAGCTCAACGGCGTGTGCTCTTTGCTGACCGCAGAGCATGAAACCCGTTTGCCGATCCCCAATGAGCCGGCGCTGGTGTCTGCATTGCGCGCCACGGGTTTGTGCCAGATCCTGCCGGATTTGCGTCTGAAACTGGATCAATTTGATGCGCGCCAGTTTCTGGGTGGCGGCTGGTTTGAATGGTGGCTCTTGCGCCAGGTCGAGGCGCTGTCGGCCGAGTTGCCGATTCAGGATGCCGCCGCCAGCGTACGTGTGCGTTTGCCCAATGATGTCTCCAACGAGTTCGACGTCGTGATCCTGTGCAACAACCACTTGTATGTGATTGAGGCCAAGACCATCAATGCCGGCATGGCCGACAAGGGCGTTGGGCTGACCACGCTGTTCAAACTGGATAGTTTGTCGGGTCTGGGTGGCATGCGGGCGGAGGCCATGCTGGCCAGCTTGTCTTTGCCCACACTGCGAGAGGCCAGCCGCGCGCAGGCTCAGGAAATTGCCATTGTGGCAGGGGACGAGTTGACCGCCGTGCAGGCGCGCCTGCGGGACTGGCTGGCGCAAACCGAGTCCTGATCCGCCCGGGTTGTGGGCGCGGTTAATGCGGGATGTTCACAAAGGGCAGATAGCGTAAAGAGAAGAACACGCTGTCGCCCTGGCACGGCGTGCGTTGCTGCAGCAGCGCGCTGACTTCGTCGGGCGAGCGGCGTTCGGCCTGGAATGCTTCATCCGACCCCACCTGGCGGAAAACCTCGTAAATGACGCCCTGCGCCGATGGTTTGCTGCAATCGGCCAGCGCATGCAGATAGGCACCCCGTTCGGCCGCATTGAGTTTGTTTGTGCCCGCACCATCTTGCACCCACAGTTTGACGCCGCTTTGCTGTGCGGTCTGGCGCATCAGGTCGGCAAACTGTTGTGGTGCCATATGTCCGGCAAAAAAACCGCTGGCATAGACCGGTTTGTCGGCCTCATGGCGGATCAGCCGGCTGGACCGGCTTAACCAGTCATTCAGGCTGGCCCGGGCTTCGGTATCGCGCCAGCGTACATCGTCAATTTCCAGCGGCACATACCAGCCGCTGATGGCCTCGGCACCCAGGCGCTTGACCCAGTACTGGGCCAGCGTGGCATCGGCATGCGCATGGCTGCGCAGCCAGGTGTCCTGAATCCGCGCCGGCTGTTGCTGGCGGATGAAAAAATCCGGATCGCCATTGAGCCCGACTACCAGTTTGAGCCCGGCAGCGCGGGCATCAAGCATGCGGGCGGCCAGCCAGTCTTTGTCCTGTGGCGTGTTAAATGCGTCGCCATTTTGTGTCCATTGCATCACCAGCGTATCGATGCCGGCATCGTGGACACTTTTGAAAATGCCGGGCCAGTTGGCATCCGGCACATCGTGGTCACGTGTTTGCGGCTGATAGAAGATGGCAGTCATGGCCTGGGCCATGGCGGGCAGGCTCAAGAAGGCCAGCAGGGCGAGTCGGGCGGCACGCATCACCACAGTCCTCCAAAAGTCAGAAACACGGTGTTGTCTTCATTCAGATACGTATTGAAGGCGTGCTGGAATTCCAGCCCCACGCTGATCTTGCTGGGGTAGGCGTCGTAGCGTTTCTCACCATACCAGTAGTTCCAGCGGGCACCCACGCCGGCTCGCACGTCGCGGCTGTAGGCGTGCTGGTCAATCAGGTTGTATTGCACGTGGGTATACGGTTCGATGGTCTGGCCGCGTTCAATCTTCTGGTGATAACTCACCCGGTAATCGGCGGTGGCAGCGGTGCGTTCCTGATGCAGGTAATACGCGGCATCCAGATAAAGGTTCTGCGCTACCCAACCCGTGCCGGATTCATGCCAGTCATCACTATATTTGCCATCGTTCAAGAGTGAGGCGCTGGCGCGGAACATGAAGTCAGAGACGGTATCGCGGCTGCGATCAATGGGTGTCTGGTATTCGGCAGCCAGAAAGAATGTCCAGTCCCGCAAGGGTTTCCAGCGTACGCCAGTGCCCAGCATGGGCGAGTAGATGGGCAGTGCCTGATAGCTGTCGTTGTCGTTGCCGCTGCCGGCAAATACGCGGGCGTAAGCCTCCAGCGTCTTGCCATCCCGGATGGCCGGGTCGCCCAGGCGGTAATCGGCCTCCACTTGCGAATAGCTGCGGTAGGCGTTACCCGGCTCGGGCGCATTGGCAATCGAGCCTGCGTTGGTGCCGGCAAAGGCGCCGGCAGAGAAACTCCAGCGGCGGCCCAGGTCTTCGTGCAGGCGCTTGAAGCCGAATTCTTCATCCAGCTCTTTATCGCTGCGCTCGTTATAGGGAATGGTTTCGTACCAGTCGATGACATCACGGGCGTAGGCCCGGGCGGCGGTGTTATCCGCCATGCGCTGGCTGCTGTACACCAGTTGCTGGGTGATGCCGATATCGTCCGGGTAGGCCTGGCGAGCATTTTCCAGCGCCGCGCGTGAGCGCGGGGCATCGCCGGCAAACCAGTAGGTATATCCCAGCGTGGCTTGCAGATCGGGGTCATCTGGCGCCAGTACTTCGGCTTTTTTCAGCGAGGCTACGGCCTCGTGATATTGCTTGTCGCCGCTTTGCAGTACGGCAAGGCGAACGTAGTATCTGGCATCTTCCCGCTGTGCCAGGGCGCGCTCCAGCGCGTCCCGTTCATCTTGCGGATTGGTTGCGTCCTGAGCGCGTAGCCACCAGTATTCGTCGTCACGCACCGCGCCGCGTTCTTCATAAGCATCCAGCCAGGTTCTGGCGGCCGCTTTATCACCGGCGGCCAGCGCGGTATTGGTTGCCGACACCAGTTCAGCCGGCATCAGATCATCTACCTTGATCGATTGCCAGGCGCTCAGTGCGGTGGGGTAATCCTGGGTGGCAAAGGCCGCGTAGGCCAGCGCCCGTTGGGTGTAGCTGTCGTTCTCCCGCTGCAGGGCTTGCTGATAGCTGTATTGGGCCAGGCCAGGTTCGTCCGGCATATAGCAATTGCCCAGCCGCATCCAGTCATCATGGCTGTAACCGGCAGAAAGATCCCCCAACAGTTCGTGCACCTTGGTGCAGTCTTGCAGGTTGGCAAACAGGGCCGCCTGGTGGCCGCGCTGACCGGGCGTGGCAAGCGGGTTGGCCAGCATGGCCCGGTCATCCGGGTTGAGCAACGCCGGGTTGTCTCCCACCAGCGCGGAAAGGCGCTGCAGCAAGATACTCCGGCGCGCGGGCTGGGCATCGTCAAACGGATACGCCCTGAGTAACAGCCGCATTGCCTGTTGCTGGCCACCTGCCGCAATCAGTTGATAACTGAGCGCATCCAGCAGCACCGGATCATTGCCCGCGCGATCAAGCAATGCAGAGGCCTGATCCCCCGCAGTATCGAGCTGATTGGCTTTCAGGCTCAGCGCGAAGCGTTCTTGCAGCATTTCGCCCGCGGGCAGTTGTTCCAGCAGTCGTTGCGCACCATTGTCATCGCCCTGACCCAACAAAAGCGGAACCAGGATGCGCGCTTTTTCCTGTTTGTTGATTGCAAATACCGGCACGTAGTCAGCAAAAAGCGCGCTGCTGTCTACCGATGCGCGTTGCAGCAGGTTCATCCATTGCCGTTCGTTGTCCGGGCTTTGAAAGCGCGGTTTTTTGTCCCGCATAAAGCGGGCGAGACTGGCTGTATCACCGCGTTGTGCCAAGGCCTGGGCATACGCCAGTTGATCGCGCGGGCGCACGGTGCCGGACTGATTCAGCAGTTTTTCCGCATCGGTTAAGCGGCCTTGCGCCAGCAACAGGTTGATCCACTGGCTACGCCCATTCACCGTGAGCTGGCCGCTGGTATCCAGAATGGCCAGCTGGTTCAGCGCCCGATCAGTGTCACGCAGATAAATGGCCCGTTGGACCAGCGCATGGCGTAGCGCAATGCCCTCGGGCGCGGCGGCAAAGTCGGCATCATCTAGCTCTTTTTGCGCGTCGGCCAGTTTGCCAAGGCGCAAGGCAGCGTTGCCGGCAATGGCTTTGCAGACGGGCGTGGCGTCATTCTGGCATTCACCGCCGGCGGGGGCGGGCACCAGATTGGCCGGGGCGGCCTCTGCTGTGGTTACGGCCGCAGGCTGGGCTTCTGGTTGCGCGGTTGCTGCGGTTTCCGGTGGTGTGGCGGTCTGCTCGCCTTGCAGTACGGCCAGTGCGCTGACGATCCGTGCGTCACGCGGTGACGTTTTTTGCGCGGCAGTCAGCACCGTCAGGGCCTGGTCGGGCTGGCCGTTGTGCTGATAGGCCTCAGCCAGATAAAGCGCCAGGGTGGCGTTGTCTGGCGCCAGTCTGCGTGCGGCTGCAAACTCGGTGATGGCCCCGTTGAAATCTCCACGCTGCTGCAAACTGAATGCTTTTTGCAAGTGCGGATAGATGATGAAGCGGCGATAACCGCTGACGTCACTGCCCAGATCTATATGCTGCGGCGTTTCCGGCGCGGCCAGGGCTGGGGTGGCGAGGGCCAGGGCGAGCAGGGCAGGGAGGAGTTTGAGTCTGGTTTTCATACGGCGTTAGAGCGTAGCTGTTCAAGACTGGCGGGGTTGATGCCGGCTTCAATCAACAAGGCGGGCATGGTTGA
The DNA here is from genome assembly GCA_030151005.1 of Silvimonas sp. Taxonomy (GTDB): domain Bacteria; phylum Pseudomonadota; class Gammaproteobacteria; order Burkholderiales; family Chitinibacteraceae; genus Silvimonas. The sequence goes on along the minus strand of JASLES010000448.1, from coordinate 12,155 downwards.
TTGCAATTCATGTTGCAGATGCAGTGCCTGTTGCAACACCTCAGCCCGGATCACACCTTGCCCCACCAGAAACTCGCCCAGGCTTTCGGTTGTACGCTCATGCCGTAACAACAGTGCCTTGAGCGCGGCGGCATCAATATGACCCAGCGACATCAGAATTTCGGCAAATAGCACCTGCTGGTGTACGTAGCGTTGCCAGAGGCGGCTGGCGGGTTCGGCGGTAATCAGCCCGGCGCGCAAGGCGGCATCCAGCAGGCCGCGCGGGTCTTCCTGGTGGTAGGGCACGTACCAGTGACGCAGGCCTACGGTGACTTCGCCACGCAACGCAATCACGTAGCGCACCGGGCGCGCCAGCTTGCGGGACAACGCGGCCAGCGACACCGGGTCTATGTCTGATTCACTGGCGACAACCAGCGTCTTGCCTTCTTCGCGCAGCGGCAAAATGGCGTAGTGCAAGGCCACACTGGCGGGAATGGTCTTGATCAAGGCGGGTTTGATCTGCCAGGCATCGACCGCTTCTACGGTGACATGACTTTGCGTCGCCACAGCCTGGGCCAGTTGTTCGGCGCTAATCAAGCCCTTATGGACCAGCCAGCTGCCCAGCTTGAGGCCATCCGCGCGGTGACGCGGCAGGGCATCTGCCAGTTGGGCCTCGGTCATGGCCTGTTGTTCGATCAGGATACTGCCTAGCGGGCGGCGGGCCCGGTTTTCGCCACCGACGCTGGGGAAATCATGGGTGGTTTTATCCCACGCCACCCGGCGCGGATCGCCCTGGGCAATGATCTGGGACAGTGCCCGCCAGTTGGCCAGGAAGTTGATGATGTTGCCCCAGAACAGGCGCGGAATGGCCATCAAGCCTTGGCCGATACCGTAATACGCGCTGACAAAGATGATCCGCTGCAGCATGCGGTTGGCCATCAGGAAGAAGTTGATCCACAGCAGTAACACTAGCCAGCGGTCACCCTCAAAGATGGACAAAAAGCGGTAAGCATCCGGCCAGTAATGCTGGTACAGCCACAGCGCAGAGAGCTGGATCAGGATCAGCGACGCAATAAAACTCACGAAGTTGCTGATGGCCCCTTTGCGATCACGCCACAAGAAATAATTGAGCGTCATGTTGTGGGTCCAGCCGTGGGTCTTGAAACCCTGGTAGACAATCCCGATGATCCAGCGCGACTTTTGCCGTACGGCGGTCTGCAGGGTGTCCGGAAAATACTCACGCACGCAGATGACGGTGGAGTCTCGTGCGGTCTGGCCCAGCAAACGGCGGGCGATACCGGGCTTTTTGTCGTCCCGCAGAACCGGAAAGCGCACAAAGACTTCTTCCATGCCCTTGGCTTTGAGCCTGAAGCCAATGTCGTAGTCTTCGGTCAGGCTTTGCACATCAAAGGCAATGCCATCGCCTTCGGCCAGCAGGGCAATCACCGCGCGGCGGCTGAAACACGTACCTACGCCAGCACTGGGCACCTGACCGGCGACGGCTTCGCGCACGGGGACATCCTTGCCGTGCAGTTCGGCAAATTCATCCAGGTAAGAGAGGCTGGTGAAGTTGGTCCAGTGCCGCTCAAATGGATAGACCGGAATCTGGATCAGGTCTTTACGCCCGACCAGATAATTGAAGAGCCGCAATTCCATGTCGGAAATCACGTCTTCGGCATCGTGCAGAATAAACCCGGCAAATTCAAAACTGGCGCGGCGTTCAAACTGCAAAATGGCGTCCAGCACATTGTTCAGGCAGTCCGCCTTGCTGGTTGGGCCGGGCCGGGCGCACACCACTTTGTGGACATTGGGAAAGCGCGCGCAGACTTCATCTACATCCCGCTGGGTATCCGGATCATTGGGGTAGGTGCCAACAAAGATGTGGTAGTTCTCGTAATCCAGCGTGGTGGCGGCCAGCTCGGCCATTTTTCCGATCACACCGGTCTCGTGCCAGGCCGGCACCATGATGGCCAGTGGCTTTTCATCCGGCTCATACAGGGCCAGGTAATCGAGTCGCTGGTGCTCGCGGTATACCGTCACCCAACGCCAGAAGCGGCGGCACCAGTACACCACGTCGATGAACAGATCATCGATACCACTGACCAGCATCATGACCGCCACAGTGATGGCGATCAGCTTGAGCCCATACAGATAGGTGGAAAAAATATCCAGCAAGGACATGGTTTACCCCGGGCTCAGGCCAGATCACGTTCCAGGGTAGCGATGATGCGCTCGCACGCTTTGCCATCACCAAACGGATTGCCGGTGCGTGCCATGGCTTGCCATGCATCGTGGTTCTGCCACAAGTCCTCTACCGTATCGACGACTTTGTCCCGTTTGGTGCCAACCAGCTGTGCGCACCCTGCTTCCAGCGCTTCGGGCCGTTCGGTTTCTTCCCGCAGCACCAGCAGCGGCACGCCAAAGGTCGGCGCTTCTTCTTGCAGGCCGCCAGAATCAGTCAGCACCAGCCAGGCATCCGCCAGGGCTTGCTGCATTTCAAGGTAATCGAGCGGGTTAATCAGTTTGACGTTGGGCACATGACCCAGAATGGCATGGACCGGCTGTTGTACCACCGGGTTCAGGTGGACCGGAAAGAGGATCTGCAACTCCGGATGGCGCTCAGCAATGGTGGCCAGGGCGTAGCAGACTTCATTGATGTCATGTCCCCAGTTTTCGCGACGGTGCGTGGTCACCAGCAAATGCCCGCGACCTTCAATCTTGCGGCCGATGCCGCGGTTGGCAATGACCCAGTTTTGCGCATCGACCACGGTATTGCCGGTCAGCGTAATCAGCTTGTCGGCAATGTTCTCTTTCAGCAGTGCCTCACGGGCGCGTTCGGTCGGCGGGAAATGAAAACGGGCAATCCGGCCAATCATCTGCCGCAGGATTTCTTCAGGGAAGGGGCGTGCCGGATTGTAGGTGCGCAAACCGGCTTCGACGTGCGCAACCGGCACATGGTGATAGAACGCGCTCAGTGCGCCCAGGAAGGCGCTTTCGGTGTCGCCTTGCACTACGGCCAGTGACCAGGGTTCCTGCATCACCTGTTCCAGTTGGGCGCGGCAGCCAATGGAAAACTCGGCCAGCGTGCTGCCCCGGCGCGCCAGGCTGATGTCCGGTTTGATATCAAAGCAAGCCAGGATTTGCTCTGCCATATCACCATGCTGACCGGTGTGCAGCCATTGGACCCGGGTATCAGGGCGCGTTTTCAGCGCGTGATACAACGGCGCCAGTTTGATGATTTCGGGACGCGTACCGGAGACCAGCAACAGGTTGCGAGCAGGGGTTCCCATGGGAATTTTCCTAAAAATGGCCTGCCCTTATGAAACCGCTTTTCCGTCATAGAACCCAGTTAAATAGGTGATATTTGACCTGGCAACTATTGTCTGTACATTTATGCGTATTAGTAGACGGTTTTATTCATCCAGCGGTTCGGGCCTGGCAGGCAAAGCAAGAGCGGGGACGCGCAAGTTTGACGTGGCCCAAAGTCAGACCAGATACGGCACACAGCGCCTTTTACAAACTAGATGCCAGATTGCAAAGCAGCAAGCCAGAGATCGTTACCGTTGAAATCACCCAAAAAAAACGGCAAAAAAAGCCGGGCCCAAAGGCCCGGCTTTTCAAATCTGCAGACTTAGTTACAGCGCTGGCTGGTTTCGTTTTTGGTAAAGCGGATTTCCACGCGACGGTTTTCGGCGCGGCCAGCTTCGGTGGCGTTGTCAGCAACCGGTTGCTCCGGGCCGTAACCGGCAGCGCTAATACGGCTGGCATTCACGCCGTGCGCAACCAGGTATTGCTTGACGGTCTGTGCACGTGATTGCGACAGCTTCTGGTTCAGCTTGGCGCTGCCACGGCTATCGGTAAAGCCGGCAACTTCAAAGTTCACCCCTGTATTGGCTTGGGCAGCCTTGACGATGTCGTTCAGCTTATCGAAGGCGGCAGGCTTGAGCTTGGCCGAAGCATTGGCAAAGTTGGCACCCGAAAGACGCACCGGCTTGGTGGTGGTCACGTCAACACACTTGGGTTCCGGAGCGACCGGGACCGGAACCGGCTTGGGCGCGACTGCCGGAGCAGGTGCAGGGGCGGGCACAGGAGCCGGTGTCACTACAACCGGTGCAGCCTTCGCACCAAAGTAATAGTTCAAGCCAACGGTGTAGTTGTTGTTAACCAGCCTGGTGCCATTGTCTTTGGGACGAGTGGTCAGCCATTCTGCGTTCACGCCCAGGTTCGGCGTCAGTTTGTATTCAATGCCAACGCCACCGTGGAATGCCTTGCCGGCTTCGCCGCGGGCATCCCCGGAGCCACGGGTGTAGGCATAACCGGCCTTCACGTACGGCATGAGCTTGTCAAAAGCCATACCCAGCTTGACGTCACCACCATAGGTGGCGCTGCCAAACTTGCCGGTGTAGTCGCCATCCACAACCGCATCATGCGTGCTCTTGTTGTTGTAATCAGCGAACAGATCTGCACCGATTACGATGTCGTTGCTGGTCTGGAAGTTGTAACCCAGCTCTGCGCCGCCGGTGAAATCATCAGCGCGCTTGGTAGAAATCGAACCCGTGGTCTTGGAATCGTTCACGCCGGCCTTGAGGCCACCGTAAAAGCCACCAAAATCATCTGCACAAAAGCCCTGCGCACTGGCCAGCGCGGCTGCAAGGGCCAACGCGAAAGCAGTCTTCTTCATTATTCGTCCCAGCTGTTTGATGTTGAAAACGCCGCATCATGCAGGGATCAGTGCACAGTAACTATAGGATTTTCCTGCAAATTCAGGTGATCATCATCACAGCGCAAGCACCGCTCGAAGATGGCGGACACAGGATTGATCTGTGTGGGCAACTGGCGGTTGACTACGGTGGATCAGCCCGTCAAAAGCGCCCGGGTCACGTGCATCTTGATGGCCGACGGTCTCGGGGGCGGACTTCAAAACAACTCCAGTTCGCCCGCGCTGGTGTCTTCTTCTACCAGGCGCGGTAACACAAAATCCACCTGGGCCGAGCGATCCGGGCAGAAGCATAACGTCAGGCCAAATTGCATCTGGCTGTTGACGGACACCGCCAAGGCGACGATTTCATCCGGGCTGATGCCAGAGAGGTAATCGCGGCAATTGCGCTCCAGCACAAACGGCGTAGACATGCCCACATGCCGGAAACCGGTGCATAAATTGCGGTTCACGGCACCGCAAATCATGTTGACCAGTTCGGAGCAGGCGTCGTGCAGGGCCTGGCCTTCCAGTTGTGCTGCCGGGCTGCGGGTCAGGCGGGCCAGGTGCGCGCAACTGGCCGGATCGGTGCCAAACTCGAACACCGCTACAATCCGGAACAGGTAAGAGGAGATATTCAACACCACCAGATGCCCGGCATCGGAGGTGCTGACCTGGGCACGCTCTACGCGTATATCGTCCTCAGGCGTGCTGCGGCTATGCTCGGCAAGGGCGTTTTCAAAAAGCTGGCTGATGGCGGTAATGGCACCCGTGGTAAACATAACGATCAGCCCGCCGCTGCCATGGCGGCATCAATTTTGGCGGCGGCCGCCCGCAGACCAAACACCGCATTGCGGATCATGTTGCTGCTGGCCTGCATGTCCTGGAACGTCGTGGTGGTGATCAGGTCATTCTTGTGCAGATTCTGCTGGTACTGCCGGGCCACATCGGCGCTGGTCAGTGCCAGATTGCGTACACCATCGGCCACTACTGCAAAGCCACGCCCATGCTCACCGGCGCGCGCGGCTTCAATGGCAGCGTTCAGGGCCAGCATCACTACGTTCTTGACGATGCGGGCAAATTCTTCGTTCTGGCTTTTGAGTTCTCGGTTATTCACCAGGATCACCTGCAGCTCGTCGTGCCAGCGTTCTACCACCTGCACAATGCCCAGCAAAGATTCAATGTCCTGGCGCAGCAGCGCATGTTCTTCGGCCAGCGTGGCGTTCAGTTGCGCTGCGCGTGCCGCTTGTTGCTGGCCCAGTTCATCCATCACGCTTTGGCGCGCGGCCGCTTCGCGCGCTGCCCAGGCGTGTTCATCGGCCGCGTGCGTGGCGGCGGCATCGGCCAGCGCCCGTTGCAATGCGTCCAACTCTTGTTGCCATTGCCGCTGCTGTTGCGCCACGTCTTGTGGATGCGGGCGGCTTTCCAGTTCGGCAATGCGCCGGTCCTGGGCGCGGCGCAGCAGGTCAAAATCTTGCTGGCGCTGGCGGGCGCGCCAGCCCGTGAACACAGCGCCCATCAACAGCCCGGCCAGCAAAGAGGCCGCGTAGAACCCGATTTCCATGAATGATCCAGGTTCAGCTTGCCAGTTTCTTGAAGGTGGCGACCACAGAGGCGCCATTAAACGGCTTGACGATCCAGCCCTTGATGCCGGCGGCCTTGCCGCGCTCTTTCATGACCGGGCTGTTTTCCGTGGTCAGCATGATGATGTTCACCGCGCTGTTTTTAAGTTCTCCCCGGATTTTCTCCGCCATGGTCAGGCCATCCATATTGGGCATGTTCACATCGCTGACCACCAGCTTGATGCCGCTGTCGGCGCGCAGCTTATCCAGGCCGTCTTTGCCATCGACCGCCACGGTGACGCTCATGCCGCTGGCTTTGAGAAACTCGCTGACTTCGGTACGGACGGTGCTTGAATCGTCCACGATCAAAACTTGTGCCATGTGAAAACTCCAGAGATCAATCGATCAATTGTCAGTAAAAGAGGGTAAAAGACCGGTTCAGACCGGTACCGATTCGCGCTCAGGCGGGCGCGCCAGCGGGGCGTCGATCTGCACCACAAAGCTCTCGGGCAGGGTCACCACGGTGGCAAACTGGCGGAACGGTGCGCCTTCGGCTTGATCGGTAAAACGAATGGCAATGTCGCCGTGCTCACGCTTGATGAAGTCCCGCACGGCATCCATGCCCACGCCGCGCCCAGAAATTTCAGTCACGGTTTGCGCTGTAGAGAAACCGGGCAAGAAAACCAGGCTGGCGGTTTCGTCGTCGTTCAAGGTGGCATCGGGCGCAATCAGGCCCTTACGTGCAGCGATCTCCTTGATCTTGCCCAGGGCCAGGCCACGGCCATCATCTTCCAGCGTGATATGCAACTTGCCGCCCTGCACCGTGACCCCCACCGCCAGCGTGCCGGTAGCGGGTTTGCCCACGGCCAGGCGCGTATCCGGTGCTTCCAGCCCATGATCGAGCGCATTGCGCATCAGGTGCATGAAGACATTCTTCAAGAGGTAACCTGCGTGCGCCGGCATGACATAGCCCTCGTCGGCGTACACCACCAGCGGCGCGGCTTTATCCAGCTCGCTGGCCAGAGCCGGCAAAGAGTCCGTCACGCTCGATAACATATGCGGCAGCGTTTCTGTGCCCAGCAAGCGCAGGGTCTTGCGCACGGCATCGCGCGCTGCAATCAGTTCGTGCAGGTTGTTGGTGTTGACGTGTTCCAGGCGGTGCAAGGTGTCCAGAATTTGCGTTTTGTCGACCATGACGTAGCGATCTGGCGCTGGTGTGGCATTGCCCGCGCCCTTGCGGCCCAGGCTTACTTCATTGATGCGGGCGTAATGGGTGACGGCGGCGCGCACGGCGGCTAGTTCGGCCAGCAATTGCTGCTGATCCCACACAATCACCGGCTGTGGCTGGCGCAGGTTGTCATAGCTTTGCTCGGCCTCGTGCACCACGCTGGTCAGATGGTTGAGCCCGTAAGTGCGGGCGTTGCCCTTGATGGTGTGCATATTGCGAAACAACTGGTCGATCATGGCGATCTGGCGCTCTGCGGTTTCGCGGATCAGGATTTCGTTGTCGTCCACAAAACGCAGCGTACCAATGATGAAGTCGTGGAATTTGTCCTGGCGCACCGCCAGTACTTCACCAATCATTTCCAGTTCACGGCGCTGATCGCTGGCCTCAAGCGCCAGCTTTCTGAGTTCAGTCACATCACGCACGCACAGCATCAGGCGGGCGGTGTTGCCCAACTCATCGGTGATGGGCGACCAGTTCAGGTCCAGCACTTTCACGCGGCCATCGGCCATGGTTTTTTCGACTTCGCCCACCATCAGATGCTGGTTGAACTCGAAATTCATCACATCTTCATCAATACACGCGCCCCACACGGCATCCACCTGCGCCAGCGCATCGGCAGACAGGTTGGTGTTGCTGAACACCACGTCCATGACATGGCGACCGGCAATATCCGTGGTCTCAAAAATGGTGCTCAGATAAGCAGAATATTCCGGGTGGATAATGCTGCCGGTCTGCACGGTCAAAATACCCTGCGGCATGTGCTGCAGCATGGACTGGATATCCGCCGTTTTCTGGCGCAGCAGCGCAGAGCTGGTCTGGATCTGCTCGATCATGGCGTTAAACGCCACCATGGAGCGGCCAATTTCATCCTTGCGATCTGCCGGCAGGCGCTGGCTGAAATCCTGGCTGGCGGCAATGCCCGTCATCATGGTCTGCATCTGGCTGATCGGGCGGGCAATTTGCCGGTACAGCAAAATGCCGATCGCGGTCAGGATGATCACCGCCGCCAGGGTCACGGCACTGACGGTGCTCACTGTGCGCGCCAGGTTATGGTTCAGCGCGCTAATGGCGGCGTCTTTGCTGCGGTTCTTCTCTACCCGCAGGGTTTGCACAATCTGTTCCAGCTCGCCCTGATATTGCGCCACGCTGGCAAACAGCGTGGCGGCGGCGATCTCTTGCTGGCCGGCCTGCTTGAAATTGCGCGTGTCTTCAATGGCCGAAAAATAATTGGCCATGCTCTGCTGTGCCTGTTGCACCAGCCTGGTCTGGGTCTCGGTGCTGGCGCCGTGCTGCTGCTGTTGCAAGCTCTGGCTGAGCGCAGCCTGTTGCTGCTTGAGCGCATCCGCCGCTTGCGCTGCGGTGTTGTCATCCGGCGCAAAGACCAGCGACATGGTTGTTTGCTGGACATCCTTGAGCCGCGCCATCAAGTCTGCCGAGGCCAGCGTGCTGGGCACGACGCCTTCGGTCACCAGTCGCACTTCGGCCGCGTTGGCGCGCGACTGCACCACCGCGTAACCGCCAATCGCCGCAATGGCGGCAAAGGTCAGTGCCACAAGCAAAACAATTCGTTGCCGGATGGTCATCTTACTTGCCCTTTCAATATTTGCTTACAAAACAGCATGTGCATGTTCGGCATTGGCAGCCACCTCAGACCCGCATGAATTGCCCGTTCAGATACATCCAGCGAAACGGAAATACTTGTTTGTACAAGACAATGCGGAGAGGTGCAGCTGCGGAAGTGCTTGCCGCTGAAGCAGGATGAACGGCAAACAGCTCCGCATATTAGTAGATGGTTATGTATTATTTATTGTGACGCGCTGTCGGCTTGTTGATGTAAACCTGACAAATTGTGTGGAGGCGCTCTGGCTGAGTGGGCGCTGTCGCGTTGGGCGACGCGTAAAAAGGGCGTGCCAAGACCCGTGGAAAACCGGGAAGCGTGCGTGCAGGCCGCGTATCGCCTCACCCTTGCAGCGCTGACCCGGTAAGTAAGAAAATAGCGCTTGTACAGTTACTTGATTGTCTCTGGCGCTACCATGAATGCTGTGACCAGCTCTGTAGCCAGCACGCTCGTGCGCGCTGCCGCGCAAGCGGGGACGGCTACGCAGCAATCCGGCAACGGCAGCAGCACCAATCAAAGCACCAATCAAAGCAGCACCAGTCAAAACAGTCAGAGTGACAACACCAGCACCGCTGCTACGCCGCGTAGCGCCAACGGTCAGCCCCTGACACTGCAGCAACAGCAGCAAGTAGATCAGCTGCAGAAAATCGATAAAGATACCCGTGCGCATGAGCAGGCCCACCTTGCGGCGGCGGGCGGCCTGGCGGTCAGCGGCCCCAACTACAACATGACCACCGGCCCGGATGGCAAGCAATACGCCAACGGTGGGGATGTGCAGGTGGATGTCAGCGAAGGCCGTACGCCAGAAGAAACCGTGCGCAAAGCGCGGATTATTCAGGCGGCGGCGCTGGCCCCGGTGGACCCGTCTTCACAAGATTTATCGGTAGCAGCCCAGGCCAGCGCCATGGAAGCCAAAGCGCAGGCGCAGATTGACCAACGCACCCGCCAGGGCGCGCAAGTGGCGGGAGCTTATCAGCCGGATCTGCCGTCGTTGTCTTCGTTCTCTGCGGTGGCCTGAGCCGACGGCGCCCTGCAAGACGCCGTTTTTCAGATATACGCCACTGCCATTCAAACTTTGCCGGGCAGAATCCGGTGTGCGTCCGGCGTCGGGTAGCCGCGCGCGTCGGTCGGGATCAATTGCGTCTGGAAGGCGACAAACAGCGCCTGAAATTGACCATCCACCTCCACCATCACCGCACCATCCTGGTTAACGCCGTTTTCCCTGGAGTGATCCGGCATGTGTTGATTGTGCGGCACCACCGGATTGCCCTGATTCATATGCGTTTCATGCAGCCCGTTTTGCTCTGGCTCAAACAGAAAACCAAAGCCATACACGGTGACGTCTTTGACCGGCGGCCAGCCCTTGCGCGGGTCTGAGCCGCTGCTGCCGTGATAGAGGTAATCCTGCCCCGGACCCTCGCGGTTCAGTTGCAGCATGGTGTCGAGCAAACCGTTGATATCGTTGGTCTGGGTATCGGTGTCCAGCAAGATTGGCCGCATGCTGGATAAATCCAGCAGTTGATTGTCATGAACATAATCAAGCGCAGGAAAACCATCCCGGTAAAGCCCCGGTGCCAGCATGTTCAGAGCACTTGTCATGGGATGGCGGAAATCTGTTTCCAGCGTGTACAGCACGTGATAACCCGCGGCCCCGGCCCCCGGGAACGTAGAGTCAGACTTCACATTGGTCAGCACCACAAACTCGTCCCCACCGTTTTCGACCACGATGGCGTAATGCGGATTGCCGTGATATCCGGTCAAAAAAGGCACGCCCAACTTGAGCTTGCCTTTGAACATGCAATATTCAGCCATGATGCGTTTCCTTGATGGCGATGAAGACTAAAACCAGACCTGATCATCTTTCTGGGTGGGGCTGGCCGGATCAAAGTATTTGTCTTGCCAGGTGTCGTCATGCGCCAGACCGGAGAACGCATTGGTGCCTTGCTGATTGACGATGGAACGAAAGCGGTAATGGTCGTATACGTCCATGATATTGACGGCATAAGCTGCCGCCAGTTCACGGTGCCCTTGTACGATCAACAGGTTCTCATCGTTGTTGTAAGACGCCCGATAGCCCTGATTGTGACTGCCCGTCACCACCACGCAGTGATCTGTAGCCGGATCAATCACCACAATCTTGCTGTGAATGATGGCGTGACCGCCGGCAGACTTGAGCAGCTCTTTTTGCCAGAACGCAAACTGATCGCCAATGGCGCTGGCAGCAATCACTTGTGTGGCATCGCCACCGCGATGGATCAGCGTGGTAGAAAAATCACCCACCGCACCCGGATCGGTGACCGCGCCACGCACAAACAGCCCCGGGTTCTTGTTCAGGCAGGCCGCTGCGTGATCCACCACGCTGGGGTGGCCAGGCTCAAACTCCAGGAACAAGATGGCGTGTTGGGCTTGATCCATCAACTGGAACACCGCAGCCAGATCTGGCGGTACGGCCTCGCCACTGGCCGGGTGACTGACCCGGGCATGCGGCGTGTTGGGCGAGAACCAGACCGTGGCATTGGCCTGATCAATACTGACGCTGGCCCCCGGCTGCATATCGCTTTCCCGCAGTTGCGGCCCCTGGCGAGCGGCTGCGGTTTTGGTGTCGGCTTCCAGCCGCTGCCAGTACGCCAGGTACGCATTGGCCAGTTGCGGGTTCTCCACAATCAAGGCGTTATTGGATTGGGCGCACACGCCGGTGTCAGTCCAGTTGGTACTGCCCAGCAGCACCGCTTGCGCCTGGCCGGCTTTGTCGGTGTACACGCAAAACTTGTTGTGGCCGATGTGGCCAGAGGGCACAAAGCGGTCAATCACGGTCACGCCAGCCTGATCGTGCAAATCTTGCCGCGCACCTCGGTTGGTGTCGTCATCCGTGCCAGCGTTGGACAAAATCAGCTGCAACCCTTCGCTACCCAGCAGCTTTTGCAAGAGTTCCGGGTCGTTCAGTTCATACAGCGCGGCGTAACAGACGCCGCCTTGAGTGCGGGCGCGATCCAGCAATTGTGTCAGCCCTTCAATAATCTGGCCGGCCAGCGCCTGGCGCAGCGGGCTGCCGGGCTGATCAATCCGGTCTTT
>JASLES010000436.1 GCA_030151005.1 Silvimonas sp. | reverse complement strand
ATCAGTTGCACCCAGGCAGAGGTGATCATCGCAGCTCCGGATTCAGGTCAGTAGCAGGATTTTAACGGCGTTTGCCGGCGGGCCAAAGGGCTAACGCCAACCAGATTAGCAGGCAGGGTAGCCAGACCCACATGACTTCGCTTTCCAGTGTCAGGACGCCCCGGGCGGAGAAAAACCGCGCACCAATAGGCGAGACCATAATGGGATGAATGGGCATGAAAAACCGTGCGTCACTCCAGGGCCAGAAAAAGGCAACGCCGCGTCCGCCATTGGTTAGCGCATCCATGATGGGATGAGTGAACACGCACGCGCTCAGAATGGCCCAGTTGCGCCACAGAGCCCCACCTCGCCGTGCCAGCCATAGCGCCATCAGGCCGCCCAGCAATATCGCAAACAATAATGAATGCGTGGCACCGCGATGGCCCCAGGGGCTGTCATAGGGCTCGCCCAGCGCCAGGCCCAGGGTGTCCAGGTCCGGTGCCATGGCACCGAGCATGGCCAGCACATAGAGCGGTGTGGTGCGCCACGCTGGCGGCAGCAAGCGCACCAGGGTGGCGGCAACAACGGCGTGGGTCACGATGGTGGTCATGCATTCTTCCGGTCATGAAATGCAAAAACGCCCGGCGCTGCGCAGGCAGGCCGGGCGTGATGTGCCAATAGGCGCTTAGCCAAAGTGGCAAACGTAGTGCAGTGTTTCCAGGGTTTCGATCTCAAAGCTGCTGTCGCCCGGGACGTTGAACGACTGGCCGCCAGTATAAGTACGGGCTTCGCTTTCGCCGGCCAATTTGACCACACATTTGCCGGCGATCAATTCCATGATTTCCGGGGCACCGGTGTTGAACACCAGTTGGGACGGCAGAATGACGCCCACGCTCTTGCGCGTGCCATCGGCCAGAATGACGGTATGCGAGACACACTTGCCATCAAAATACACGTTGCCTTGCTTGATGACGGAGACGTTATCGAACTGCTGGCTCATGAAGAAGCTCCAATGGATAAGATGGGCTGCAACTTACTTTTGCAGCACTTCGGTCAGAATGGTTTTGATGATGAAACCCACCATGCCAAATCCCAGCACAAAGAACAGGATAATGGTGCCGAACTTGCCGGCATTGGAATCCTTTGCCATGCGATAGATCACAAAGCCCATGTAGATCATGAGGCCGGTGACCAGTACGGACACGGACAACGTATCAAACGTGTCCTCAGGCATATTCAGAAAGGAGTCGATGACGGACATGGCTGGTGTTAACGGTTGGGTATGCAGTTAAACCAGGGCCGGCAAACCTGCTGGTTTGCCGGCCAGGCGCGCAGACTTAGCGGCCTTTTTTGGCTGCAATGCGCATGCGCAGTGCGTTCAGCTTGATAAAGCCGCCAGCGTCCGCCTGGTTGTAAGCGCCGCCGTCATCGTCAAACGTGGCAATGGTCTGGTCAAACAGCGTGTCTTTGGAATCGCGCGAGACCACGGAAACGCCACCCTTGTACAGCTTGACGCGGACCCAGCCGTTGACCCGTTCCTGGGTGTGGTCTATCAGCACTTGCAGTGCCTTGCGTTCCGGGCTCCACCAGTAGCCGTTGTAGACCAGGCTGGCGTAACGCGGCATCAGATCATCCTTCAGGTGCGCCACTTCACGATCCAGCGTGATCGACTCGATACCACGGTGAGCCTTCAGCAAGATGGTGCCGCCCGGGGTTTCGTAGCAGCCGCGGCTCTTCATGCCGACGTAACGGTTTTCCACCAGGTCCAGACGGCCAATGCCATGCTTGCCGCCCAGTTCGTTGAGCTTGGTCAGCACTTGCGCCGGGGTCAGGCGCACGCCGTTGATGGCGACCACGTCACCCTTTTCGAACTCCAGATCCACGTATTCTGCGGCATCCGGTGCGGCTTCCGGGCTGACGGTCCAGCGCCACATGGTTTCTTCGGCTTCGGCCTTCGGGTCTTCCAGATGACGACCTTCGAACGAGATGTGCAACAGGTTGGCATCCATGGAGTAGGGTGCGCCACCGTTCTTGTGCTTCATATCGACCGGGATGCCGTTGGTTTCGGCATAGGTCAGCAGTTTTTCGCGGGACAGCAGATCCCACTCGCGCCACGGGGCAATCACTTTCACGCCCGGCTTGAGTGCGTAATAGCCCAGCTCAAAGCGGACCTGGTCGTTGCCCTTGCCGGTGGCGCCGTGGCTCACCGCATCAGCGCCGACGGCGTTGGCGATTTCAATCTGCCGCTTGGCGATCAGCGGGCGGGCAATGGAGGTGCCCAGGAGGTATTCGCCCTCGTACAGCGCGTTAGCGCGGAACATCGGGAACACGAAATCGCGCGTGAATTCTTCACGCAGGTCATCAATAAAGATGTGCTCTGGCTTGATGCCAAACTTCAGTGCTTTTTGTCGAGCCGGTTCCAGCTCTTCGCCCTGGCCAAGGTCGGCGGTGAAGGTCACCACTTCGCATTGATAAGTGTCTTGCAGCCATTTGAGAATGACCGATGTATCAAGACCGCCGGAGTAGGCAAGCACTACTTTCTTTACGTCAGACATGGGATAGATCCTTGATCAGGCAAGGTTGTAACACGGGTTGATGTCGCATTCAGTATTGCCGTGGTGGCCGGTACAGCACGCATGGGCTTCGTCATCGGCTTAATGCCAGACGTGCGCCAAAGCTCAAAAACAGCGTGCCGGTCAACTTCTTCAATACCGTGGCAATCCACGCTCGGCCAGAGAGTTTCCTGGCGATATTGGCGCCGGCCAGAATCAGAAAACTGAGATACGACAAACTCAGGATTTGCACAGTGATGCCGAGGGCACCGAAGGTCAGCCAGATGTGCGGGTACGATGGATCGACAAACTGGGGAAAGAAAGCCATGAAAAAAATGATGGCTTTAACATTCACCAGCGAAATCGACATCGCCTGGCGATAAATATGACGAGCCGGAATGTCCGCCTGGACGTCTTCCATGGCTCGCTTGTTGCCTCTGTCCAGCAAGAGCTTGACGCCCAGCCAGGCCAGATATGCAGCACCGGCGTAGCGCACAACATCGAACGCTACCGGATACGCATGCATTAATGATGCCACACCCAGCGCAGCGGCGAGCATCAGGATCAGATCGCCGGTGAAAATGCCGGCGGCGGCGGCAAAGCCCGCCCGTACCCCGCGGCGCGAAGCCACGGAGAGTGCAAACAGCGAATTGGGGCCGGGCATCAGAATGATGGCTGTCGCGCCGGCCACATAGGTGACGGGGTCGGTTATCCCTAACAACTTCAGTCCTTGATTTCGCCCAGCAGCAGATACTCAATGACTGCCTTCTGGGTATGCATGCGGTTTTCGGCTTCGTCCCACACCAAAGACTGCGGACCGTCGATGACTTCCGGGTCGACTTCTTCGCCACGGTGTGCCGGCAGGCAATGCAGGAACACCGCGTCTTTGGCCGCTTCACTCATCAGCTTTTCCGTCACCCGATAGTTCAGGAAATCTTTCTTGCGTTGCAGCGTTTCGCGCTCGTAACCCATAGAGACGCTCACGTCGGTGGTCACAATATCTGCGCCATGGGCGGCTTCAAACGGATTGCGGTATTGCTCGAAATGTTCTTTGCCATACTCAAGGCCATCGAGCACGGTCATTTCGTAGCCGGCGGGGCAGGCGAGCTTGAGCTTGAAATTGAAAATCTTTGCCGCCTGCAGCCAGGTGCGGCTGACATTGTTGCTGTCGCCAATCCAGGTCACGGTCTTGCCTTCGATCGAGCCGTGGTGCTCTTCGTAGGTGAAGATGTCGGCCATGATCTGGCAGGGGTGGTATTCATTGGTCAGGCCGTTAATGACAGGCACGCGAGAGTTTTCGGCAAAGCGCTCGATAATGCTTTGTTCAAAGGTGCGCACCATGACGATGTCGGTCATGCGGCTAATCACCTGGGCCACATCTTCAATTGGCTCGCCACGACCCAGTTGCGTGTCCTTGGATGCCATGAACATGGCGTGACCACCCAATTGCGCCATGCCGGCTTCAAATGAAACGCGGGTGCGGGTCGACGATTTCTCGAAAATCATGGCCAGCACGCGGCCAATCAAAGGCTGGTACAACTCGCCAGCGCGCAGTTTCTGTTTGAGCACGGTGGCGCGCTTGAACAGATACTTGTATTCGTCGAGGGTGAAATCCTTGAACTGCAGATAGTGTCGCATAGGGCACGCTGTTGCTGACCGTACGGCCCGCAATTGATTGAAAAAACAACCATTATTGTGCGTGAAACGGCCGGGTGGCAAGTACTGCACGTGTATGAACCAGCCTCGGGGCTTAAACTGCGCGTCTGTCGCCTGAAACTCGAAGTGGTGCGTTATCACCGCGTAGACTGTAGAAACTTGATTTTGCGCAATCCTTGCGTTGATCCTGACCGGGGGATGAGGCAGATTGCTGATCGGCATGGCGGCCCAGGAGTGGTATGATTGCGGCCTTCAGTTTTGTAGTAAAAGTACGGGTTATTTGTGTTGTGACAATGCGCAGCAATTAAAATACCGGTATACTCACGTTTGAAACGTGCCACGTAGTTTAATCCCTGATATACACACAACATGATCTGTAATCCATACGAAATCGTCATCCAGGGGCTCACCAGTGACGGGCGTCAATTCCGCCCGAGCGACTGGGCAGAACGCCTCTCCGGTATCCTGTCTACCTTCGGTTTTGACCAGAAACTCTCCTACGCCCCGTATGTTCGCCCCATGGTTATGGACAACGTGCGCTGTGTTGCCGTAGACAAGCAGCTGGAAAAACTGGACCCCCGAGTATTCCAGTTCATCATGGCATTTGCCCGTGATAACGACCTCAAGGTTGTCGATTGCCGCGATCTGGTAGAGCAGCAGCAAGCTGCCGACGCCGAGCGCAAGGCCGGCTAAACCCGCCTGCTGTATCCTCCGGGGCCGTTCGGTCCCGTTTTCATCTTCTTTTTATTGTTGCGACGCACAACGCACGCTATGCTACGCCTTGTCACGGGCGTGCATGGGCGCGTTCACTGCTGCGCGGTACTTTCTTGTAGCCGGGCATGCAGCACCTTATCGTCAGCAGGAGTAAGTCGATGAAACTGAAGGATAAAGTTGCCATTATTACCGGTAGCGCCAGCGGTATTGGTCAGGCTACCGCGCTCAAGTTTGCGCAGGAAGGCGCCAAGGTGGTGGTCTGTGATCTCAACCGCGCTGGCGTGGATCAAGTGGTGTCCGAGCTGACGGCACTGGGGACAGAGGCCGCTGGCTTTCTGGTTGATGTCACTGACAAGGCAACGATTGCCGAGATGGTCGCTGGTGTCAAATCCCGGTTCGGCCGCATTGATATCCTGGTCAACAACGCCGGTATCGTGGCTGACGCCCAGTTGTTCAAGATGACCGAAGAGCAGTTTGACCGCGTCATCGATATCAACCTCAAGGGCGTGTACAACTGTACCAAGGCCGTGATCGATACGATGATTGAACAAGGGCAGGGCGTGATTCTGAACGCGTCTTCTGTCGTGGGCGTGTACGGTAACTTTGGGCAGACTAATTACGCGGCCTCCAAGTTCGGCGTGATCGGTTTTGTGAAAACCTGGGCCAAGGAACTGGGCAAAAAAGGGATTCGTGCCAATGCCGTTTGCCCTGGCTTTGTTGCCACCCCGATCCTCAATGCCATGCCCGAGAAGGTGATTCAGGCCATGGAAGACAAAGTGCCAATGAAGCGCATGGCACGCCCGGAAGAAATTGCCAACGTGTATGCGTTCCTGGCCAGTGATGAGGCCAGCTATATCAATGGCGCCGCCATCGAAGTGACTGGTGGCCTGACCTTGTAGGCGCATTGATGAATGCATGGCACCAACAAAAAACCTCGCCGTGGCGAGGTTTTTTGTTGTTCTGCATCCAGGGTGAGGGCATCACCCTGCGACGGCCGCACCTTCCCACACAATTCGCCAGGCGCCATCTTCATTGCGCCAGTACAAGCGCTTGCGCATGCGGTTATCCAGCGCCTTGCTGCGATAATCCTGGTCGAAGGTCGCCACCAGCATGCCGTCCTTGCCACCGGTAAACAGGCTGATATTGGACAGGTTGATCTGTGCATCGTTACGCGTCTGCGCCAGAGCGGTCTTTTGCCGTGCCCACACCGACAAGTTCTGCCCGTCACTGTTGGTGAAATCCTTGCTGTAGTAATTCAGATAGCCAGACAGATTGAGCGCTTGCCAGGATTGCCGCCAATGGTCGATCAGGGTTAGTGCTGCGGCATGACGTTCCTGCCATTGCGCGGTCGTCAGCCAATCAATCCTGGGCACAATGACAACCGGGGTGACGTCAATCTGCAGATAGGCCTGCACGCTGGCCAGTTCCGGATTAGTGAGCACTACACAGCCATTGGAGGCCTGTGGCGGACGAGAATACGTAGCCGCCGGGCTGCCATGCAGCCAGATGCCGTGACCAGTCTTGCCTTCCCGCCGGTCCAGCTCGTTAGGGTAAGAGATGGGCCATGCACCCACACCGTAAAGATCGGCTTGCTGGCCAAAGGTTTTGTCCAGTTGCGGGCGTGTCATGTGGCTATCGACAAAATAAACGCCCAGCGGCGTGCGCTGATCGCCTTCCCGAACCTTTTCCGTGCCCAGTTTGCCGACGGTGACGTAATGATCCGTCACATATTTGGGCACGCCGTTTTCATTCTGGAAAACAAACAGGCGCGACGCAGCGGCATCTACAAGGATGGCGTACTTTTGTTTGTCCGAGAATGACACCAGTTGGGCTGGCAACAAGGAGACCGGTGGCGGGCTGGCCTCGCGGCGCAGGCGCACCAGCGCTTCGCGGCGCAGATCTTCAAGCTTGTCCGCAGAACCGGCGGGCGCAGCACCACCCATCGTATCCAGCTGACCGGCCTGCATGGCGTATAGATCGGCGGAGAGCAGATAGGCCAGGTGATAGTTCGGTTCTTTGGTGAGCAGGGCATCGACTGTGGCCCGCGCATCGGCCATCCGGTTATCACGGATGGCGTCGATGGCGGCAACAATCATTTGCTCGGGCGAGCCTTGGGTAGCATTACCTTTGATGTCCTGTAACGGATGCAACTGGTAAGGCGCGACAATCGGCATGCGTGGTTGTGCTGCGGGCGCAAGTAGCAGCAAAGCCAGCAAACTGAGAATCAGCTTGCTCCAGTTGATGGTACGGGTCATTCAGTAAATCGCTCAGGTACGCTCTTCGACGATCAACCAGCGACCGCCACTTTTTTCCAGGATAAGTGTTTTACCAGTGGATCGCGCCGACAGACGATCCGACTTGTAAGACTGGCGGAATTTTACCCTGGCTGTGTCGTTATTCGTAAAGTCGATTTTGATATTTGAGACACTTACTTCAATCGACTTGGGCGAAGCGATACGTTCACGGCGCTCTTTAGCCCAATCCGTATACGATGTACCGCTCGGCGTCTTGAAATTGCGGCTGTAAGCGGCCAGGTAACCATTCACATTCTGATGCGACCAGGCGCTAGCCCAGGCATTAACCGCTGCGATCACATCATCTTGCTCGGCATTACGCGGTGCAGAGGCTTTTTCCGGCGCAGGCGTAGGCGCTGGGGTCGGAGCCGACGTTGGCGTGGCTGTCGGCTTCGGGGTTGGCGTGGGCGCCGGTGTTGGCGTCGGGCGCGGCGTTGCAACTGGCGTCGGCACTGGCGTGGCCTTGGCCGGCGTGTTCTGCGCCACCTTCGTACCACTGGTCGCCGCCGGTGTAGCGTGCGGCGCAATGGCCGGATTGCTGCTGAACAATTCACGCACCAGGGTCAGCTTGCTTTGCACGTTCTGGTTGCTGCCTTCCAGCTGCAGTGCTTTGTCATACGCCTGCGATGCCATGCGTGCGTACAGATCACCCAGATTTTCATGCGCAATGGCGTACGACGGGTTGGTCTGTATCGCCATCATCAGCGCTGTACGAGCTTTGTCCAGCTGGTTTTGCTGGGCATAAAGCACGGCCAGATTGTTATACGGTTCCGGCAGTTGCGGGTAATCCTCGGTCAACGAGGTGAAGGCCTTGATGGCTTCATCATTGCGGCCCAGCTCAGTTAGCGCAATGGCGCGCAGAAAGCGGATCTGGGCATCTTTAGGGTTCTTGGCCAGATAACTGTCGGCGCGATCGACCACCGATTTGTACTGGTGGGCCTTCAGCAATTGCTGGATATCTTCAAAGTCACCAGCCAGCGCGGGGCCGGCCATCATGCAGAAAAGCAGGGAGAGAGCGATGTGTCGCAGGCTCATTGTGTAGGGGTCCCGAAAAGGCGAGTAAATACCGAAGCTTGCGGATTCTAGCAAAACCGGCCGATCACTGCCCATGTAGTTGTGAATCATGCGTCGCAGGTCGGTTTCAGGTTCACCCTGATGTTTTAATGCTATTTGCGTGATTAGGCACTGCCAAAAGCATCAGGCGATGCCGACAGTGCGCTGAGCGCGCCCGTTCTAGCGTGTCGTGATCCGGGCACAGACCAGTCACACCTGCGTGTTGACGTTTATCCGGTGCATTTGAAAATAGAACGTTCGTTCTATATGATCGATCCCATGGTTTGTTTTTCAGGATTGATCATCATGAACGATGCTGCGCTAGTCTCTGTACTGCAGCACCCGGGGATCTGGCGGGGTGATGGGCGTATGGGGGCCACCCCTGCCACAGTGCCATCGGCTTTCCGGGCGCTGGATGCCCAATTGCCGGGCGGCGGCTGGGCACTGGGCAGTGTGACTGAACTCTTGCTGGCGAATGGCACAGGCAGTGGGGAGCTGCCCTTGTTATGGCCTGCGCTGGGGCAGATTGCCCGCGCCAGAGAGGTGGTGCTGATTGCGCCGCCGCAAGTGCCCTATGCACCAGCCTGGCAGCAAGCGGGCATTGATCCTGGCCGCACGCTCTGGCTGCAACCGGCCAGCGTGTCTGAATCACTCTGGGCGATGGAACAAGCCCTGCGTGAACCGGCCTGTGGCGCAGTGCTGGGCTGGATTCAGGGGTTTATTGATGACCGGGCCTGTCGCCGCCTGCAACTGGCCGCCAAATCTGGCCAGAGCTATGGTTTTTTGTTGCGCCCGGGGCGCGGTCATCCGGTGCCTTCCCCGTTGTCATTGCGCTTGTCTGTCGCGACGACCGATGAAGGCTGGCAAGTACATATTCTGAAACGGCGCGGTTTGCCCCTGACTGCCCCGGTCCGTTTGACGCGTCAGGAGGCCCGATATGCTCTGGCTGGCCTTGCACCTGCCGTTGTTGCCGCTGGAAGTCTTTCCGCCGCGGCACCACGGCTCACCCACTGATCCTGATTCTGATCCGGTTCAGGTGCAACCGCGCCTGGTGGTCATTGCCCAGGGCAGTGGCGAGCGCGTCATGCTGGCCGATACTCTGGCCGCCGGCCTTGGTATCAGACCAGGGATGAAGCTCTCTGCGGCGTTTGCGCTGGCTAACGAGCTGGATATCTTTGTACGCAAGCCAGAAGCAGAAGCCCAAAAGATGGGGGTGCTGGCCGCCTGGGCATTGCAGTTCACCCCAACCGTGGTCATCGGCACCAGCAATACGTTATTGCTGGAGATTGGGGGCTGCATTAAATACTTTGGCGGACTGTCGCGTTTGCGAGAGTTGATCAGCACCGGTTTGAACCAGTTTGGGCTGACGGTGACTATCGGCATTGCGCCCACGCCACTGGCCGCTGGTTGGCGTGCCGCATGCAATCGCCCCAGGGCGGTCATGGCAGACAAAGACATTGCCTGGGCCCTGGCCGAGTTGCCGCTGGCGGTATTACCCGTCCCCGACGCCACGCTGGAGGGCCTGGCGCAACTGGGCCTGCGTACGCTCGAAGAGGTGATAGCCCTGCCGCGCGCTGGTCTTAAGCGCCGCTTTGGCACCGATTTGCCCCTTTTGCTGGATCAGGCTCTGGGTCTTGCCGCTGACCCGCGCGAGCCGTTTACCCCGCCGGATCGTTTTGAATATGCGGTGGATCTGGATTACCCGGTCGAGACACTGGATGGCTTTGGCATGGTTGGCCAATGGTTGTTTGAGGCGCTGGAAACATTCCTCTCCGGTCGGGGGTTGGGCGTACAGGAAGTCCTCTTGCGTCTTAAACATGAAGACATCCCGCCCAGTGAACTGACCGTGCGTTTTGGCGTGCCGGGCCGCCGTGCCAGCGAATTCATGTCGGTGCTGCAGGAGCGGCTGGAGCGCTATGAACTGGCAGCGCCGGCCTTCACTGTGACGCTGATCGCCGCACAGTTGCATCAACTGGACGGCATGCCACTGGGCCTGTTTGGGCATGAAGCGGGCAATGCCAATTTTCAGCTGCTGCTGGCGCGGTTATCTGCCCGGCTGGGGGAGGGCGCGGTGCGGGCTGTAGCTACGGTGCCGGATCACCGACCGGAACTGGCCTGGCGCATGGCCCAACCCGGTGAACCCAGTACGCCCTTGCCCGTCGGCGAGCGCCCTGGCTGGCTGTTGGCCCAACCCGAACGCTTAAGTTTGCGCGACGAGCGCCCCTGGTATGGCGAAACGCTGACCATGGAGGGCTGGCCAGAGCGGATTGAATCCGGCTGGTGGGATGACAACCCCGTTGCCCGCGATTACTACACCGCGCGCGGCCCCTCCGGCCGCCGTTACTGGATCTGGTACGACCACACGCAACATGACTGGTGGCTACATGGCATCTTCTGACAACACGACCGGCCTGACGGTTTTGCCGGCGTATGCCGAACTGCATTGCCTCTCCAACTTTTCGTTTCAGCGTGGGGCCTCCCACGCACAAGAACTAGTCGAAAAAGCCCGGGAGCTGGGTTACACCGCGCTGGCCATCACCGATGAATGCTCGCTGGCCGGCATTGTGCGGGCCTGGCAGGCCATCAATAGCATGAAGGGTGATCCGCTCAAGCTGATTGTCGGGGCGGAGTTCACTCTGGATGACGGCCTCAAGCTGGTCCTGCTGGCACCGGACCGCAACGCCTATGGCGACTTGTCTGCCCTGATTACGCTGGGTCGCCGTGCCGCCGCCAAAGGCGAGTATCACCTGACCCGTAACCAGGTTGCGGATGCGGCGCGGGGTTTGCTGGCCCTGTGGATTCCGCCTGAACAACCTGATCTTGAGGACGGCTTGTGGTTCCGGTCCGTGTTTGAAGACCGTGCATGGATTGCCGTTGAACTCTTGCAAGGCCCGGATGATGCCGGGCGGCTGAAACAACTGCGTTGGCTGTCTGGTCAGGTTGGCTTGCCTTGCATGGCAGCGGGGGATGTCCACATGCACACGCGTTCCCGCCGCGCCTTGCAAGACGTGATGACCGCATTGCGTTTGCACAAGCCGGTGGCGGAATGCGGCCATGCATTGTTTCCCAATGGCGAGCGTCATCTGCGGCCGCGGCAACGGCTAGGGATTTTGTATCCGGCAGAGTTGCTGGCCGAAACCTTGCATGTGGCGTCGCGCTGCACGTTTGATCTGAAAGAACTGCAATATGAATACCCAACCGATGAACTGGTGCCAGAGGGGCAAACCGCGACGACACATCTGGCGGCGCTGACTGAGTCTGGCTTGCAATGGCGTTACCCGGAAGGCGTGCCAGAGAAAGTGGCCCAGCAGATTGCGCATGAGCTGGAGGTCATCCGCATCCGGCAATACGAGCCGTACTTTCTCACCGTGCATGACATTGTCCAGTTTGCCCGCAGCCAGGACATCTTGTGCCAGGGGCGTGGGTCTGCGGCCAACTCCGCGGTGTGTTATGTGCTGGGGATTACCTCCGTTGATCCTGCGTTGGGTAATTCATTGTTTGAGCGGTTTATTTCGGTCAACCGCGACGAACCCCCGGATATTGATGTGGATTTCGAGCATGACCGGCGTGAAGAGGTCATCCAGTACCTGTACAGGAAATACACTCGTGAACGTGCCGCGCTGGCCGCGACGGTGATTACCTATCGCCCCAAATCCACGCTGCGTGATCTGGGCCGCACGTTGGGGCTGGGTACGGATCAGCTGGATCGACTCTCCCGCAATTTGTCCTGGTGGGATCAACGCAAAGAACTGCCCTTGCGGTTGGTCGAAGCCGGGCTGGACCCGGAAAGCAAAGCGGTGCAGCTCATGC
>JASLES010000393.1 GCA_030151005.1 Silvimonas sp. | reverse complement strand
TCTCGGCCAAAGTAGACGTTTCGGCCCCTCGAAGTTGAAGTCTGCTTTACGGTGGGAAGCAGCCATCAAGCTACGACGCAGTTAAGCCCGTAGTTGCTGCGCAGAGCGCAACGACCAGCCACGGTGGTACATTCCGTGAGTGCAGCAGCAGAAAAGCGGTGCAAGCCAGTGCGAAATCCGCCGGGGCGTGAATGGCGCTCACCCAGACCGGGTTGTAGAACGCGGCAAGCAAAAGGCCCACGACGGCCGCGTTGATGCCTTTGACTGCACGCTGCATGGCTGGGTGATGACGCGCACCTTCCCAGAGCGGCAATACCCCGATAACGAGTAGAAACCCCGGCAGGAAAATGGCTACCGTTGCCAGCAGACCGCCCAGCCAACCATTGGGTGCACCTGAGGACACCGCGCCCAGGTAGGCCGCGAACGTGAATAACGGTCCGGGAACTGCCTGGGCCGCGCCATAGCCGGCCAGGAATGTGTCGTTGCTCAACCAGCCTTTGGGCACGACTTCTGCCTGTAGTACGGGAAGAACAACGTGGCCTCCACCAAATACCAACGCACCTGCCCGAAAGAAACTGTCAAAAAGCTGGAATGGGTAACTGGACGAGTGCTCTGCCAAGGGTGGCAATACAAACAGCAATACCACAAAGAGGCCGAGGGCAATCCAGCCAGCAGTTTTACTGAGTGCAACGGGGAAGGGTTGAGGGGGCAAACTGTCTTGCGATTTTAACCACATCGACCCAATCAAGGCGCTCGCCAGAATAACCCCGATCTGGGTCCACGCCCCGGGTAAAAGCGCAGCGACAGTTGCAGCAGCAACCGCCAGCGTCGCCCGCTCACGCCCACGGCACAAATTCTTGCCCATACCCCAAATAGCCAGAGCAACAACGGCAACAGCTGCCACCTTGAGGCCATGAAGCCAGTGCAGCTGCGTGGTGCCTGTGATCCGTGATAGCAACAGGCCAAACGCAATCAATGCCACTGCAGAGGGCAAGGTAAAGCCCAGCCAGGCGGCCAATGCGCCGGGAATGCCTCCGCGCAACAGGCCAAGGCCGATACCCACCTGGCTACTGGCTGGCCCTGGCAGAAATTGGCCGAGTGACACCAGATCGGTGTACGCGCGGTCATCCAGCCATTTGCGGCGTATTACAAATTCCTGCCTGAAATACCCGACATGCGCCACGGGACCACCGAAGCTGCTCAAGCCAAGCTTTAAAAAAGCCAGGAAAATTTCAGCCAACACCAAAGGAAACTCCCAGCCAGGAGCCATCTATTTAACGTACGACCTGATGACTTGCAGTACCACATCAAGGTCTTCACGCCTTTGTACTTCGTCGGCTTCATTAACGAGATGCTCGGTAATATGACCCTCAATGACAGCGGCAAGTAGTCCGTTCACGGCACCCCGGATTGCTGCAATCTGTTGCAGGATTGCGCCGCAATCGCCCTCTATATCCAGTTGTTTTTCCAGTGCAGCGGCTTGCCCTTGAATGCGGCGCACGCGCGCCAGCAGCTTGGCTTTGTCTTTGATGGTGTGGCTCATTTTTGCTTCCTGCAATCAATTCTCTGAGCGTATCACGTGATTACTGGGGGGTAGTATATTTATATACTCAGGGGTAGTATGCGGGCGATACGCATAGCCCACCGTGAAATACCGCCATGACCGAATTCTCCACCCTGTTGCAGCAAGGCAATGCCTGGCTGTTCATCCCCAGTGCCATCTTGCTGGGTGCTTTGCATGGCCTGGAGCCTGGGCACTCGAAAACCATGATGGCCGCGTTTATCGTGGCCATTCGCGGCACGGTAGGTCAGGCCGTCTTGCTGGGCCTGTCTGCGACTATCTCGCACACGGCGGTGGTCTGGCTGGTGGCGCTGGCGGGCCTGTACTTCGGGCGCAACTGGAACGCGGAAGCAACGGAACCGTATTTTCAGGTGGCGTCTGCGGTACTGATTATCGGTGTAGCGGGCTGGATGCTCTGGCGCACCTGGCGTGAACTGCAAGCCGCCCATGCACATGAACACGACCACAGTCATGACCATGGGTACGATGAGGTAAAGCGGATTGATACCGGTCACGGCAACGTGCGTCTGGAAATCTTTGAGGACGGTGTCTCGCCCGTCTTCCGCCTGTATCAGGAAGGCCGCATGGGTCATCACTGGATGTCGAAAGACGTGTTGGTGGAAACCGAGCGGCAGAACGGCGAAAAACAAACCTTCCACTTTGCGTCGCGCATGGGCTATCTGGAGTCCACCGAGAGTATCCCGGAACCACATGACTTCACCGCCCGGTTATCGCTGGGACATGGCGGTCACAGCCACGACTACGACGTGGTGTTTTCTGAACATGGCCATGCTCATGAAGCCGACGCCATTGACATGGCTACCGGCGAATACCAGGATGCCCACGAATGCGCCCACGCCAACGACATTCGCCGCCGCTTCGCCAACCGGAACGTGACGACCAGCCAGATTATTATCTTCGGCCTGACCGGTGGGCTGGTGCCGTGTCCGGCATCTATCACCGTTTTGTTGCTGTGCCTGCAACTGAAGAAGTTCAGCCTGGGGGCTGCGCTGGTCCTGTGCTTCAGTATTGGTTTGGCCATGACGATGGTCATGAGTGGCACGATTGCCGCATTGTCGGTGAAGCACGTATCGAAGCGCTGGAGCGGCTTTGGCGACTTCGCTCGCAAGGCACCATTTGTCTCAGGTGCGCTCATCATGCTGGTGGGGATATTTATTGGATATCAGGGGATAGCTAGCCTGTTAAGCCAGGGGCGACTTTAAGGCCTGGAAGAACCGGGGGTACTCCACCTCCTATTGCCAGCGTGAGGCACCGCTGTTAATTTGCACTCAATCCTGACCCGGGTTTTGCATCGAATTCTGACCCACCTGTTGACCCGTTCGGGGTCAGTCTGCGGGGTGCTGGTTCCGCTTCTTCTCCTTCGGCTGCGTGGTGCTGTTCTTGAACCGGTAGCTGTCGTTGCCTGTTTCCACGATATGGCAATGGTGGGTCAACCGATCCAGCAGTGCGGTCGTCATCTTCGGGTCGCCAAACACGCTGGCCCATTCTGCGAAGCTCAGGTTGGTCGTGATGATCACGCTGGTGCGTTCATACAGTTTGCTCAGCAGGTGGAACAACAGCGCACCACCGGCCTGGCTGAATGGTAGATACCCCAACTCATCCAGAATCACCAGGTCGACATACATCAGCCGTAGCGCGGTTTGTCCCTGTTTGCCCAGATTCTTTTCCATTTCCAGCGCATTGACCAGTTCCACGGTGGAGAAGAACCGGACCCGGTAGTGATGATGCTCTATGGCCTGGACGCCGATGGCGGTCGCGAGGTGGGTTTTGCCCGTACCCGGACCACCAACGAGCACCACGTTCTGGGCAGTCTCAATGAATTCGCAGCGGTGCAGCCGTTTGACCAGTGCCTCATTCGCTTCACCAGCAGCAAAGTCAAACCCGTTCAGGTCCCGGTAGGCCGGGAAGCGGGCCGCCTTCATCTGGTAGACCAGCGAACGGATCTCGCGCTCTGCTTCTTCGGCCTTGAGCAGTCCGCTCAGCACCTGGGCGGCTGATTTGTACGCGGGAGAATCCTGGATGGCCAGCTCTCCGAGCGCCTGGGCCATCCCGTACAGTTTGAGTGATTTGAGCTGCTCCATCATGGCATCAGGCTGCATGATCACGCCTCCTCAAACGGTCATACCGATCCACGTTGGCGAGCGGTTCAACCTGCAGGGCAAAGGCCTGAGGCGCATTGACCGGGGGAATCGGCGACTGCTCCAGCAAACGGCTCAGCAAATTCAGAATGGTCTGCTTTGAAGGCACTCCGGCCTCCAGGGCCAGCTCAACTGCCGCCAGTACATCCTGCTCGTCATGCAGCAGGACCAGAGCCAGGATGTCGACCATCTCGCGGGCCCCATCGGGGCGCCTGAGCAGGATGGCCTGCAACTGGCGGAAGCCCTCGGGCAGTTCGGCAAACGGCGCCCCGTTGCGCAGCGCCCCGGGTTTGCGCTGGATGACCGACAGGTAGTGGTGCCAGTCGTAGAAGGTCCTGCCATGAAGCTGCCGGTGATCCCGGTTAATGTGGCGGACATGCTCGGCAATGGCCTGGCCTTCGGCCACGAAGACCAGCCGTTCGGGATAGACATGCAGGCTGACCGGGCGGTTGGCAAACGAGGCCGGGACGCTGTAGCGGTTGCGCTCGAAGTTGACGAGGCAGGTGGGTGAGACCCGTTTGGCATGTTCCACATAGCCGTCAAAGGGCTGCCCCACCGGCATCAGGTGTGGCCGCTCCGCAGACCACGCTTCCCAGATCGTGCCTTCCTGCTCCGGGTGCCGGATCTGCTGCCACAGCAGGACACACTGGTCTGCCAGCCAGTCGTTCAGCGCCTGGAGTGACCTGAATGCGGGAGCGTTCTGCCATAGCCGGCGGCGGCTGTCCTGCACGTTCTTCTCGATCTGCCCCTTCTCCCAGCCAGAGGCCACATTGCAGAAGTCGGCGTCGAAGAGGTAGTGGCTGACCATGGTACTGAAGCGGGCATTCACATCCCGCTGATGCCCCCGGCCCACCCGGTCGACAGCGGTCTTCATGTTGTCGTAGATGCCGCGCCGCGGAATGCCGCCCCAGGCGACAAAGGCCTGGTAGTGGGCATCGAACAGCATCTCGTGGGTCTGCAAGAGATAGGCCCGCAGGAAGAAGGCCCGGCTGTGGCTGAGCTTGAGCTGGGCCACCTGCAGGCGGGTCCGCCGCCCATCGATCACTGCCCAGTCTTCACTCCAGTCAAACTGGAAGGCTTCACCGGGAGCGAACCGCAACGGCACGAAGGTGCCGCGTCCGGTCGTGCCTTCTCGCTCGCGCTGTTCCTGCCGCCAGCGCCGGGCGAATGCGGCCACCCGGTCATACGAGCCCGTAAAGCCAAACTGGGTCAGATCGGCATGAATCTGCCGCAATGACCGTCGCTGCTTGCGCGAGCGCCGCGCCTCCTGCTCAAGCCATTGCGTGAGCCGGACTGCATGACCATCCAGTTTGCTGGGACTGTGTCGTGCCGGATAGGCGGGAAGGACGGTCTGGGCCCGGATATGGCGGCGGACCGTGTTGCGGGAAATGCCGAGGCGACGGGCGATCTCGCGCAGGGGAACCTGCTCACGGAAATGCCAGCGGCGGATGATGCTCAATATGGCCATGTCGATCACTCCAGTCTCCCGCTGTATGCCAGCGGGACAGTGTTCTACATGGGTCAATATTCGATGCAAATAACCGGTTTCAGTGGGTCAGTTTTCGGTGCAAATCAACAAGCCACGTGAACTCATCGGGCCGTTGCTCTGGTTGGCAAGCACCGCAGCCTCGGGCTACGTCAATGGCGCAGTCATCCCCATTGACGGCGGTTTTCAGGCATACGCAGGGGTCTGACCGTTGCATTAGTCCGCCTCTGCCATGCAAAACGTGGGGGGACACAGACGGGGTTAAACGAGCGCCAGGCCAGTTAACCCCGTCCTTTTATCGGGTAGCCGGGTCCATCTTGACGTGCGTCAATGTTTGTCAAAGTCAAACAAATCCCATGCCATTGGCAAGTCGTATCGTGTTCATAGCGGTAGTAACAGAACACGTCGCTGGCACCGTGACCCAGCAAGCGAGTGATGGAGGGTCTGATCATGGACTTGAAAACATTGGTTGTTCACTTCAGGGCAAATGCGTCAAATGACCATTTGCTGTTGTTAACAGCGGATCTGGCGAGCCAGTTTCACAGCAAGGTTGTGGGGGTAATGGCATTTGAATCGATCCCTATCGCGATTGGGGAGGGCTATATCGCTGCGGGCGTGATGGATATGGAGCAAGAGCGTCTACAGCGGATTGCAAGTGATACCGAAGAGCGCTTCAGAGAGTTGCTTGAGGGTTCAGCTATCGACCTGGACTGGCGCGCGTCTTTCTGTTTCGGCCCGCCCGAGGCACGCGTCGCGGAATCCGCCACCCTGGCCGACCTGGTGATTACATCAAGCGGGCATGTCCACAACGTCCTGCCAGAAGATGGCTTTCACGTTGGCGCATTGGTCATGCGGACTGGCCGGCCGGTTCTTGTAGTTCCTCCCGAAATCAAGAAACTCAAGCTGGATAACGTGATGATTGCGTGGAAAGACTCGCGCGAGACGCGACGGGCAATCCATGATGCGCTGCCATTTTTGCAAAAAGCCGGTACGGTCAGAATCGTTCAGGTGACGCGTTCAGATCAGCTCGAGTATGTCTGGGAAACGCTGCATGACGTGGTAGATTGGCTGAAAGAACACGGCGTCAAAGCAACGCCACAAGCCATCAAAACAAGTGGTGATGATATCGCCGATCTGGAAGCCGCGGCGTCGTCCATGCACGCCGATTTGGTCGTGGCCGGCGCCTATGGCCATACCCGGCTGCAAGAATGGTTCCTTGGCGGGGTCACGCGTGATTTGCTGATGAGAACCCGCCGCTGTGCCCTTGTATCGCATTGAGCGGGGGTTTACGGGATGAAGTGACCCAATGGTTGTTACTTCATCCCGATTCCAGGCGATCAGAAACAGACTCAAAATGGACGCGATCTGCGGCGGGCTGGTTTGTACCAGCGCCCTCCAGACGCAACAGGGTGATGCACCTGCGCTCATGTGTCTTTCAGCATCCCGTGTGATGCCGAAACTGCTTGAAAATCCATCCGGAATTTACATACTTTATTTCGTTTAGCACTTGGCGCCTCCCAATCCGTATGTTCAGAATTTTTGCACGCGTACCAGCAAGCAGCGTTGGTTTTGCCCTGAGAGCAGGAGCACATACTGCGGAGCTTTTCCGGTCAGAAATTCCATTGCCTGCCATCTTGATGGCTTATGTTCGGGAAGATCAGGCATCAGACGCAGAGCTGATTTTCAGGCGTGTGTTTTTCGATGTCCCCGGTCTAGTGATCCTGACCTCGGCACCTGTGGAACGAGAACAGCTGGTCAGTTTTGATTGGGTGTATTACGACACCGCTGACAAAAAAGGCATTGCCAGCGTGATTTATACGGAAGGGGCCGCAGACTGATCCCTAATACTTTAGGGCCATGTCTTACCAGGGTAAGGGTATGCCAGACGGTTGCAGAAGAGACGGGGTCAGTGACAATCGGCAAGTAGATCTTCTATCAGCCAAAGTGAAACGACTCCACCCTCCCGGTACGTTGCTTGATATAGACGCAGCACATGTCTACGGCTTCAAGAAATGAGGCCGCAGTAAATTTGGTTGTCTTTTCAAATTGATGCGCCCCCACTAGCCCCATGCCGCAAACCCGAAGCTGTGAGGCGGTTGACTCGCCACTACCTGTCGTCAGTTCATGATTGAGCAGGCGGGCAAGCTCGGCCACCTTGCGTTCGGCTGCTTGCCCTGACATTTCTGGCCAGACAACAGCCAGCACTCGTTCGGACCATAGCCCAAGTAACGCATCCTCGTGCAGCAATCGCCGAAGTGTGTAAATGATGCGTGTCAGTGCAGTGGGTTGCGGTCGATGGTTCTCCTGACTGGCAGATTCTGCATCCATATAAAACAGCATGAGGCACAAATGACCGCTTTGTGTCTGCAAATGGGCTAATTCCTTGTCGAGCAACCGATTGAGCCCTTGGCGATTCCAGATATGCAGGGATGAATCAAGAAAACGGTCACCGTTGTTGTTCCGGTTTTCTTTTAACAGTTCTCTTTGCGCTTCTCGCACCTGGCGAGCATGGAGTACGTCTTCGGTGATCCTGCCCAGATCCAGCAATGCCGCCTGCCAGCTGATGGGAACTTCACGAGGCGCCTGGTCGATCAGACATAGGGTACCGATCGTGTGACCATCCTGGTTATGCAACGGCACACCAGCGTAGAAGCGAATGTGCGGAGCCCCTGTCACAAGCGGATTATCGGCAAAGCGCTCATCCCGGGTAGCATCTGGAATCAGAAACAAACCCTCCTCCAGAATGGCATGACCACAAAAGGAAATCTGGCGGGGTGTCTCCCGGACAGGCAAGCCAATACAGGCTTTGAACCACTGGCGGTTTTCATCAACCAGCGAAATCAGAGCAATTGGTACCTCAAACATCAGGCTGACTACGCGAATAATACGATCAAGCGCTTCTTCGTCTGGCGTATCCAGAATTGCCATCTGGCGCAGTGATTCTAGTCTGGACGCCTCGCTGGCTGGTATCGCTGGTGAGTGCATGTTGATTTCCCCCTGACGTGTTTCATGGCCCTGAATGGCCGTATTCAGATCATTTCGCGCAGTAGCGTAATCGTAATGCTCTGGTTGTGAAGTTCTGCGCCGCTGGCTTGCTTGCGATCGGGCCCGATCTCGCCATAAGAGAAAAAGCCGGTAAGGCATACGTCTTTACCGAACTCACTGGCGACGGCCTCCCACTCTTCATCGATCCGTTGTCCCATGACCAACTTGCGCCCGACGCAACTCACCAGCAGCGCAAGACTATTTCCATGTGATCCAGAAGGAACCAGTTCGTGGGCAACACGCTGAGCGCCACTGACGAGGGCGTCCGTCGTGGCATACATCATCTGCAATGTGGCACCTTGCTGGACTTCGCCCGCCAATATCAACGCGCCGGTATCCTCATTCACTCCAAGGATGGTTCTGATGGTGCCCGGTCGACCTTGTTCATCCAGGATGGAAAGCGGGAACAACAAAGCGGATGCCGGCAATGCGCGTGCATAATCGCCCAGGTAATGGCGATAAATATCCAGTGCGGGTTTGCCATCCAGCGTATGCAGCACGTTATCGGTAACCTGGGTGACCACTCGGGCCGGGCCCAACGGCGTCCAGCCACCGCCACTGGCTGCTTCGACCCTCAAGTGCTGGCCAGCAAGCCCAATCGCCACGACAGCTCGCTCTTGCGTGTAGTGATCCAGCAAGACGGTGGTATGTTTGAAAGCGGCGTCATCGCCTGCAAGCCCACCAAAAATAACCGTTTCCGGTATGACGGATTCCAACCCCCTGATCAGGGCGCTGCCGTTGATTTCCAGTCCCGGTGCCAACAGCAGGACGGCATCGGGCGCAAAACAGGCAAGCTGCTCACCAAGTTGCTTGCCGGTGGTCCAGGTCTCCTCCATGGTGGACATTTCTGCCACTGCGATCTGCATCCGGGTGTGATGAAAATGAACGGCGGTAATGACCGTTGCCATGTGGTGAACGCCGCTCTGGCTGAACTCGCCCGCAGTGGAGCAACCCACAACGCGCGTATGTTGTGGCCACTGCATGGTTTGCAGGGTATTGAGGGCATCACCCGTCAGATGTGAAGGGCTAGCAAATACCAGAACCAGATCGGGATTGATCTCGGCCAGTGACATGAGCGCTTCGTGGGTACAGTCATCCGCACCAGAAACACAAATTTGTCTGGTCAGCATGATTTATTCCTCATCCTGGTATTCAAGCCTGATGCGAGAGATTTCATCGCGGCAGGACAGCATGGCATCTACACAGTGGGGGTCGAAGTGGGTGCCGCGCTGGGCAATGAGCCACTCAAAGGTGTCAGTCTCGGACCATGCTTTCTTGTAGGGGCGATGAGAGGTTAGTGCATCAAAAACATCAGCCAGGGCCACAATGCGTCCGCTCAGGGGGATGCGGTCTCCAGCCAGCCCAAACGGATAGCCGGACCCGTCAAATTTCTCGTGATGACTCAAGGCGATCTCGGCACCCAGTTGTAACAGGGGAACATCGCTGGTTTGCAGTAAACGGTGTCCGATCTGCGGATGAGTGCGCATTACGGCCAGTTCGGCTTCATTCAGCGGTCCTGGTTTGCGCAAAATGGCATCGGGGATACCTACCTTGCCGATGTCATGCATGGGGGCTGCCAACAACAGGAGTTCGCAGTCAACTGGCGTCCAGCCCATGGCTTTTGCAATCAGGGCTGAATAATTGGCCATGCGCAGCAGATGCTGCCCGGTTTCCGGATCCTTGAGTTCTGCCGCTTCAGACAGGCGAATGATGATTTCCCGTTCGCGCGCGACCAGTTTTTGCGTGGCAACGCGCACCTCCTCATCCAGGTGTGCGGCATGCTCAGAGAGCGCCTTTTGCTGGGCCCGCAGCGAGAGCATGTTGCGAATCCGCGCGGTGAACTCATGGGTATCTATGGGCTTGGTCAGAAAGTCGGTTGTACCGCACTCCAGAGCCTCGTATCGGATATCCACGAGTTGATTGGCGGTCACCATCACAATGGGAATGTTTTTCTCGTGCCCCATGCTGCGCATGGTTTTGACGAACTCCAGCCCATCCGGCGCCGGCATCATGTAGTCGACAATAATGAGATCCGGGTCGTGCTCAAGACACCAGTTCAGCCCCTCGCGCGAATCCTGGAACAGCACAGAGTTCACGTCCGGAACCCGTTTGAGCAAATGCTGCATCAGCTGCAGATTGGTACGGGTGTCATCAATGGCGATCACGTTCATGCGACTGCTCCGGTTTGCTTGAGGTTGTCTCTGACGAGGCCAATGAGTTGGGCGAAGTCTCGCGTCACTGCCGTCGTCTCTATGGATTGCAAAGTGCTGGATGCAGCCTGTGTGTGCGATGCTGGATAGGCTTGCAAACTAGCGGCCCATTGAGGAATAAAGTTGGCGGAGCAACTGGCCATGGCATGCAGCTTGCGCTCTGCCACGGCGGCATCTCCTGACTGGCTTGCGCTTTGGTAGTCGGCCAGCAGCTTGGGGGCTTCCTCCAGAAAGGAGGTACACAGCAGATGCCAGAGCGCCGGCTCTGCCGAAAAGCTGTTTGCCATGTCTGTGAACTGTATCTGCAGCCCGTTATCACCCGGTACAGCCAAACCTGGCACATAGTGATCCAGCGTGTCGTTGAGTTCTTGCCACTCAATAGGTTTGGTCAGGTAGCCATTCATGCCTGCTGAAAAACAGGCATTGCGATCATCCGCCATCGCACGCGCGGTCATGGCGACAATTGGCGGCTGCTGATCGAGCCGGCCCAGGCGGATAGCACGGGTGGCCTCTAGTCCGCTCATATCCGGCATCTGGATGTCCATCAGGATCAATGCATACGTATTGCTCTGAACCATCTGAATGGCTTGCGTGCCTGACTCCGCCACATCGACCTGGGTGCAATGCAGTTTTTCCAGCAAGCGCAATGCCAGCTTGCGATTGATAGCATTGTCCTCGACCAGCAGCACTTTGCCTGTACGGGTGAGCGTTGCTTCGTGATCTGCTGGACGAGCGTCCGCGCAGGCCAAACGTGCGGAGAACGCTGCGTGCAGCATGTCCTGCAATTCATTCCCGGATAGTGGCTGGCTCAATACTGTGCCGCTTTTTTGCTGGAACTCGCCGGACTTGCCCAAAGGGTCGCCTGACTCCCGAAGGATGACTAGCCTGCGAGCGTCAAGCCCTGCCTGATCCAGACACTGATAGAGGCGAGCGGCCTCGCCATGAGTACCTGATGGTCCGACCAGGATCAGATCTGGCAGTGTGTCGGTTGTCGTCAAAAGCTGGCAAAGGGGTTCGACAGCGGCGAAACCTTCCGCCTTGATGTGATGCAACGCCAATCGCCGTACCAGATTGCTGCGCTCGCCTTCGTGCGCTTCGCAGACCCAGACGCGCTGCGCTGACCATTGCTCAAACCGGGTATCGGTGCCGGGGTAGGTCATTGGCACAGGGAGCACTACCCTGAACGTACTGCCCTTGCCCGGCGTGCTGCGAACCTGAATGGTGCCCTGCATTTTCTCCACGATACGTCGGCAAATCGTGAGACCAAGGCCGGTGCCACCGAAACGGCGAGTGGTCGAGCCGTCGGCTTGCTCGAATGCGGCAAAAATGGTGGATAGTTTGTCGGTCGGGATACCCATGCCGCTATCGGAAACCTCCAGCACAATGGCGGTTTCGTGGCCAATGATTGCACCGGTCAGGCTGACAGAGATTTCACCGCTTTCTGTGAATTTGATGGCGTTACCCAGCAAATTGGTCAGAATCTGCCGCACACGCACAGGGTCTGTGAGAATCTGGGCCGGCAGTTGCGGATCAATCCATGCATAAAAGGCCAGGCCCTTTTCATAAGCGTGATGGGCGATCCCCTTGATGCAGCTGTAAATCAGGTCATCCGGGACAAGTAGTTCAGGGTGGATATCAAGCTTGCCAGCTTCGATCTTGGAGAAATCCAGGATTTCGTTGATCACACCCAGCAGTCCCTCTGCCGAGGAGTAGGCCGCCCGTAATAGTTCCCGCTGATCGGTGTCCAGGTGCGTGTCCAGCGCGAGCCGAATCATACCCAGCACCCCATTCATCGGGGTCCTGATTTCATGACTCATATTGGCCAGAAAATCTGATTTGGAGCGACTTGCGGCCTGTGCTGCATCGCGTGCAGAGGCGAGTTCGATGGTATGGCGATGCAAGCCGGTGATATTGGTGTGCTGAATGATCGTCCCACCGTCGCTGGTACGATGATGGTTGATCGCGTAGTGCTGATCCCCTACATGCCTTTCAAAGGCGTGCTGGGGCAATTGCAGCTCATTCAGGCGTTGCTGAACGTAACTGGACTCGGTGATCTTTGCTTGAAGTTCGGGCGTGGCCTGGTAATAAGCGCCGATGACATCTTGCAAAGGGAGCCCTGGATCGACGGGTACGTGCAGAGCGCTATAGATATCTCGCAGTGCCCGGTTCGAGATGCGCACGCGGTTATCGGCATCCACCATCAGAATGCCCACGTCCAGGTTTTCAATCGCATCAACCAGTCGCTTGTGCGACTCTTCCAGCGCTTGGGCAGCCAGGCGGCTTTCGGTAATGTCATTGAGCGTGCCCGCAGTGCCGAGGACCTGGCCATCATCGTCAAATACAAGGCGGGCAAAAACCTCAATCCAGCGGTAAGTACCACTTTTGGTGAGATAGCGGGCAACCAGCCGGCAATGACGGGTACGTTGCTCTATCACTGGCAAGAACTCGTCCAGATGACGATTGCGATCGGCGGGATGAACGAAATTGAGAAAGCTGCGGCCCAGGGATTCTTCCACCGTAAACCCGGTGATCTCTTCCCAAGCGGGGTTAAGAAACACCCAGCACCCCTGCCAGTCTGTCTTGAAGACTACTTCCTTGAGACTGTTGACGACTCGGCGATAACGCTGCTCACTCGATTCAAGCTGTTTGCGGGTCTGGTTGTGTTCTTCGGCCAACCGAGCAATGAAAGTGGACAAAAACTGCAGATCATCTTGATGGCCGTCGATTTCGGCCTGCAAATTGGCTGGCGCCATCAAAGCGGTGACTTCGCGCAGTGCAGTGACCGCTTTACGTTGAGTTTGTACCTCATCCTGTAACTGGCGATTGGCGGTCAACAATTCAGCCGAAGACAACTCTAGCCCGCGAGTACGCAACTCCAGATCGCGGTTGAATTGCTGGTAACTCTCAAGAATAAGGCGGACGAACTGGTCAAACTGCCCCGCCAGATGAGGGTCATTGGCAGCGAAGCGGAGTCTGAGGTGCTGCAGTAGATCCGGCAGCTCAAACTTGTTTTCCAGTGTGAATGCACGTCGCAGTTGCCGTGCCAACAAGCGTTCTGCCATGGTTGCCTCCCGTCGGGGCCGACTTCAGCACGCAGAGGCAGCAGGCTTGCCCGCTTGCGCATTACGCAGATAGTGCCGCAGATGCAAACCCAGACCGATCATTTCGCAGGCCAACGCGTGAATGTCGTCCAGAGCGGGACACTGATCTGTCCGCAAACTATCTGAAATACGCCGCAATATGGCCGGACCCCGGGGCGCATCAAACATCCCGAAGGTGGTAGTGAGCTGATGTACCAGCTCACGCATGAGCGGCATGTCGCAGGCCGAAGCCTCTAGCACGGGTAAGCGGGAGAGCTGGTCAGGCAGCTCAAACAGATAGGCATCGCTCATGCGCTCCAGCGCGTGTATGTCCCCGTGCAATTTGGTCAGAACAGCTTCAGGATTGAAGTACTGCAAAGTGGAAGCGCTCATGATGCCGGGCCCTGACTTGATGGTGAGATCATCGTAAACACCCCCGCCACAGGTTGGCTATCCGTGCGGCTACGGGGGTGTACCCCGGGATGTTTCCTGGGGGCCGGGCAGGACTGCAAGCAATCGGGGGACCCCTTGAGAGAACGCATAAGTGGCCATGGCCTGCAGGTGGCTCAATACCAACGGGTTGTGGGTGTCTTCTCGTGCGGCCATTTCCAGTAAATGCAGGCGCTGCATAAGGGCTTGCAAACCAAACTGGCCGGCCAGGCCCGCAGCGGTGTGCGCTTCGCGAGCAAGCCTTGAATAGTCTGCTTGCTGTATGGCCGAGCCAAGCCGTTCGGGCAGATCGGACCAGTCCTCCAGAAAGCTGGTAACCAGCTCCTGCATGAATGCAATGTCTCCACCAAGGTGATGTAACGCCGTATCGAAATCGAGGACGGGTATGGCATCTTCTGCCGGGAGGGGAGATGCGGTGCCGGAATGCTGTTGCTGACTGACTTCAAGGACATGCAACAGCTGGTGATGGTCAAAAGGCTTGGACAGGAAGAGGTCAAATCCAGACGCTTGCATGTGCGCCCATTGCGCTTCCGCAACCGGGAGCGACGTAGCTACCCAGGTAAACGTCGATGGACCGTCATACTCACCAGCCAGTTGCTCGCCAGAACCGTCCGGCAACTGGAGATCCACGATGACAATATCCGGCGTAGTTTGCGCCAGTCTCTCTCTGGCCTCGGCCAGCGTTGCCGCCTGGATAACCTCGTAGCTTTGCTGGTTCAACCAATAATTGAGCAGTGCTCTGTTGACGAGCGAGTCATCAACCACAAGTGCTAATTTGCGCTGGCCGTTGTGGATTGCCATCACGGATTTCCGTCCATCATGCTTCGGTGATCGAGTTGGGGCATCATGAAGACATAAGCACTATCCTGGGCTATCAAGTGCTTATTGCCCGTCCAGTGTTTGCAAAACCACGCGGATTTCAACGCCATGATGCAGGCTGCTCCAGTATCTATCCTGATTGCTGACGACCATTTTCTGGTCCGTGTCGGTATTCGTGCACTGATTGAGCGGCTACCTCATTTTTGCGTGGTCGGCGAAGCCGCGAATGCGGCAGAAGCTGTCGCCCAGCTCGATACGCTCAAGCCTGCCATCGTATTGCTGGATATTTCGATGCCTGACCAGTCCGGCATCGAAGCAGCCCCACTCATTCATGCTAGTGGAGCGCGGGTCATTATGCTGTCCGCGATGGACGGTGCCGAATACGTCTTGTCTGCCCTCAAGGCCGGTGCGAGTGGTTACCTCGTTAAAGATCTCTTGCTTAACGAACTGGAGCTGGCACTTGAGTCCGTGAGCCGGGGTGACGTTTACCTGAGTCCACGCATTGCACATCACGTGATCGCATCAATGCATCCCGTTGTAGCGTCTACACCTGAAACCGAAAAAGCATCGCTGCTCACCGGTCGGCAAAAAGAGGTGCTGGCTGGTATTGCCCGGGGTCTGAGCACCAAGCAGATTGCCAGGGAAATGAATATCAGCCCAAAAACGGTCGAGTTTCATCGTGCCCAGATTATCGAGCGACTTGGCGTCCGCGATGTAGCTGGGCTGGTTAGACAAGCCGCCCGGCTAGGACTCGTGAGTCTGGACTAAGCTGCGCTGCTGATCGGCCAAGAAAACCCGCTGCCTGCAATCTCCTCTACCGCCATTTCAATGGCGACCTGAAATTTTTCTGCTGTCTTTTCCAATTTCATGATGTTTATTTTATTTTATCTTACAAATTGAAGGGTGTTGCACCCAAGGTGTCTTGAGCTTCAAACCCAAGGTTTTTCCTGATGTTTACTGAGAATCGGCCTGGTTGTTTCTCGTTGCTGCGTTCATTAGATTGGTGATGAGTTCTTTGTTGTTGCGTAAGCAATTGCTTTGGGCTCTCAAGGTGGGTCGGGTGTCATCTCCCGTACTGCCGTTATCTGAATGACCGTGGAGATCATCATGAAAAACCAGGTGCTCGTGACCGACGTGGAAACCGTTGTGCCCGACGGCGTATTCATTTATTCCAGAACCGACCTGCGCGGCATCATTGTGGAAGCGAATGCCGCGTTTGCTGAAATTAGTGGCTATCGGCAGGAGGATATGGTGGGGCAACCACACAATCTGGTGCGTCATCCGGATATGCCCAAAGAAGCCTTTGCCGACCTCTGGCAGACACTCAAACAAGGCAAACCCTGGCGGGGTCTTGTAAAAAACAGGCGCAGTGATGGCGGTTACTACTGGGTGATCGCCAACGCCTCCCCGGTGCGAGAGAACGGAAAAATTGTGGGTTATCAATCCATCCGGTCCCGCCCCAGTCGGGAGCAAATCAATGCCGCAGCCCAAGCCTACGCAAAAATCCGGCGGGGTACGCATAGACTGAAAATCGAGCATGGCCGGGTGGTGCGGGAGATTCCTGCGTGGCTGCGCGTGTTCACCAGCCTGCGTGGACAGTTATCGCTTATTGGGGGCTATCTGTTACTCAGCTGCATGCTGGGCGTGGCAACTCATCTCGGCTTGCTCAACAGGGCTCCCGTTTTCTGGTTTGAGTTAATGGCCGCCGGTGTTTTGGGGGGTTACATCCTCCTCTGGTTTAACCCCGGATTGCACCGTGATCTACGGGATATTTCGGACTTTCTGGATGAAGTACTGTCCAGTGGCAGGCTGACTACTTCGCATGCCATGGAGCGCCAGGACGTGATTGGCGATATTGGCCGACTTTCGTTTACCTTTGTCGCCTCCGTTCAGGCCACCGTTCAATCCGTCGCGGACGCACTGGATCATGTCGCAACAGCAGCGAGTGAAGTCGGCAGCGGTGTAACCGAAATAGAGCGTTCATCTCAGGTTCAGAACGAGGCAACTTCATCGGCTGCCGCTGCCGTCGAACAGCTCACCGTCGCTGTACAGGAAATTGCAGCCAATGCCAGGGATACGCAGGCCGTTGCTACCACCACACGTAATCAGGCCATTAACGGCGAACAACTCTCCGCCAAGGCAACAACTGAAATCCGGGTACTGGCGGACACGGTGCATGAAGCAGCCAGACAGGTTGAGGAACTGGGTCGTAGCTCGGGCGAAATCAGCAAGATCGCGGCAGCTATCAAGGAAATTGCGGATCAGACCAACTTGCTGGCATTGAATGCGGCCATTGAAGCCGCCCGGGCAGGCGAGCAAGGCCGCGGTTTTGCGGTTGTTGCCGACGAGGTACGCAAATTGGCGCACCGGACGCGTGCCGCCACGGACGAAATTGACACATTGATTTTTACAATTCAGGGCGACTCAGATCGGGCCATCGGCGGTATGCAAGCAGGTGCCACCCAGATGCATGGCAGCGTGCTGCTGGTGCAGGAAGCGCGTGATTCGTTACTGAACATTAACGAGCATATGCGCAATACTAGCTCCATGGTTACCGATATCTCGCACTCGTCATCCGAACAGGAAGTAGCCATGACTGAACTGGCCAGAAACGTAGAGCGGGTTGCTTCCATGACTGAACAGAATGTCGTGATTGTGGATCAAACCAAAACCCGCGTGGAGACGCTGGAAAATATGCTTGATCGTATGCTTAAGACCGTGCACCAATATGAGGTATGACCCTGGCGACCCACTGTCGGTGCTCGCCCCGGACCTGGTCGATATCAGGCGTCTATTTTTCAGTCACCCCCGCTTTCGATGGCATTGGAAGCCGACCCCATGATGGGGCCGGCTTGTCATCACTCCCGTCTGTTTCACACCCTCACACTGCCATGCCCTGTTGTTTCGGAAGTCCTCTTGGGCAGCCTCCAAAAGCAGAGCTTCCGTCTGTCAGCAATGTCTGACAGACAGGGGGTTCGCACCCATGATCAAAAGGGTCAGTCATCTGTTTGCTTGAGTCATCTCAGAGGCTTTTTGCAAGCTCGGGCGGGTATATCGCTTCCTGGGCATGGGTTATAAAAATTTAGCGACATGGCGGAGAGGGAAATGCTGATAAAGCAAAAACTGATTTTTATCGTGTCGCTTGCAATTGTTTCTTCTCTATTGATTTCATTTGAAGGATTCCTTACTCAACAGCATCTAGCCAAGGCACTTGATGTCACACAGAGCGATACTCTACCGAGTATTGAAACGCTAGCAAAAGTGCGTGGCACGCTATTCCGTATACGCGGCCACGCATTCAAATATATTCTCGCCAAAGAACAGGAACGTGCCGCAATAAGCAACACAATCAAGGAAGAGGAAAGCCTGTTGACTGCGGCTTTGAAAAAATATGAAGACCTGATCGACAATGAAGAAGACCGGCAACAGTTGCAGAGCGATCGCCAGGC
>JASLES010000336.1 GCA_030151005.1 Silvimonas sp. | reverse complement strand
GATTCCCGCCAAGGGGCCGCCGAGGTCGGGAATGACGAGGGTGTGGGGGCGCAAACCAATCGCTCTTGCACCCTGATGGTTTGTGAGGGTGTTTTGACGTTGAAGTGGCCGTTGAAGTGACCGTTGAAGTGGCCGTTGAAGTGACCGTTGAAGTGGCCGTTGAAGTGGCCATTGCCGTTGGGGTTGCTTTTGACTTTCCCCCATTAAAGCCCAGCGCCGAAGGAGGGAGGGAGACCTTAGGCTCCCGACTAACTGAGGGAAGCCCGGTGCGCGTGCGAATCTTTGATTCGCTCAGCCATAGCCGCCAGGCTGGGGTCGCCTTTCTTTGGTTACTTTCTTTGGGGCCGCCGAGGTGGCGAAGCAAAGAAAGTAACGTGCAGTCGGGCACCCCCGACATGTAAAACACCGTGCCGGAGGCGCTTAAACCCCGGCAACGGTATGAACCAGGCCCGCCACCCCGGATTCCCGCTATCGCTTCATCCGGGCTACGAAGTGGCATCTGCAAGCAAAGGCCACCTGCGGCGGCCCGGCTGGATTCCGGCTCAAGGGGGCCGCCGAGGACCGGAATGACGAGTCACGGAAAGAGATCACCCCCGTGCCATCAACGCCTGCACCTCATCCATCGTCGGCGCATAAGCGCCATGCTGCCGGCACACCGTCGCTGCCGCGGCTGCAGCGGTATCAATATGCGTCTGCAACGGCGCGTCCGGGTTATTGAGCACACTGGCAATCCAGCCGCCCATACTGGCGTCCCCGGCACCCACCGTATCGGCGACATCCACCGTGTACACCGGCCGGCTGGCCTCACCGTGCGGGGTGAGCAGGGTCATGCCCTCGCCACCTTTAGTGAGCAGCACCCAGGCATTGGGTGCCCAGCCACGCAGAATATCCAGCGCGCCGTTTACCGTCTTGCCGGGGAACAGATGCAACAGATCTTCATCAGATACCTTGATGTAATCGGCCAGCTCGCTCATGCGCTGCAAGGTGGCGCGGTAGCTCGGGTCTTCCATCAGATTGCGGTAGTTAGGGTCAAAACAGATGCGTTTGCCCAAAGACTTGATCTGTTCGGCGGTTTCAACCAGTTTGCCTGCCAGCGGCTGGCGCACGAGGCTGATACAGCCAAAATGGGCGATTTCCAGGTCGTTCATCCAGCTTTGCGGAAACTGGCTGAAGTCCAGATGTTGATCAGCGCTGTCATTGCCAATAAAGAAATAACGTGGCGGATGCTTGGACGGCACCATGGCCAGGAACGGCGGGCGCTCTACTTGCTGCATAAAGCGCATGTCCAGCCCGGCTTCTCGCGCCAGCCGTACCAGATCATCACCAAAATTGTCAGCGCTAACTGATCCGGCGTAGGCAGTGGTCAAGCCCAGCCGGGCCGAGACGCGTGCCACGTTCCAGCAAGAGCCGCCTGGCACGGCGCGCCACAGGCCATCGCCTTCTGAAATAAAGTCAGTCAGTGCTTCGCCAAATACGACAAATTTCGGATTCATTGCCTTTGTTCCAGAAAAATCGGTGGGATGCGGCCAGCTTGCGCCAGAGATGCTGAGCATTATCCCAGCGCGCGAGCATTTGCGGTGATCGGGTTTATACCGTAGCGTCGGGGCGCGAACCGGCCTCAAGGGCGACGCCTGGCGTCAGCAAGGCTTCAAAGGCCTCAGCGGTAATCGGGCGACTGAGCAAATAGCCCTGCACGGAGTCAATACCAGCCCGTTCCAGGAAGGCCAGTTGTTCATGGGTTTCCACGCCTTCAGCCAGCACGGTCATGCCCAGCGTTTTACCCAGGCCGATAATTGCCAGCACGATGGCCTCATCGTTGGGGTCTGTAGAGAGATCCCGCACAAAGCTTTGATCCACCTTGAGTTTGTCAAAGGCAAAG
Source organism: Silvimonas sp. (assembly GCA_030151005.1). Lineage (GTDB taxonomy): Bacteria > Pseudomonadota > Gammaproteobacteria > Burkholderiales > Chitinibacteraceae > Silvimonas. The sequence continues at coordinate 2,748 of JASLES010000336.1, read as the reverse complement.
CGCTTGAGATAAGACAGGCTGGAGTAACCCGTACCAAAGTCATCAATCGACAGCCGTACGCCCAGTTTCTTGAGGCGGTGCAGGGCCATGGTGACTTGCTCGCCTTCTTGCATGATGACCGATTCGGTGACTTCCAGCTCCAGGTACTGCGCATCCAGCCCGGCATCGGCCAGCGCTTCAGCCACGATTTCCGGCAGGTTGGGCTGATGCAATTGCAAGGGCGACAGATTGACCGCAATGGTGATCGGCGGTAAACCCGCGGCTTGCCAGCGGCCGGCCTGGCGCACCGCGCTTTGCAGTACCCAGGTACCCAGCGTGACGATCATGCGGGAGTCTTCCGCAATGGGGATAAAGCGCGAGGGCGAAATCAGCCCGTGTTCCGGGTGTTGCCAGCGGATCAACGCTTCCGCGCCCACAATCTGCTGATCGGGCAGGCTGACCTGCGGCTGGTAATGCAGTTTGAATTGCTCGTTATGCAGCGCCATGCGCATGCTGGCTTCCAGCTGTAAACGTTCGGATGCGCGCGCGTTCAGATCGGCGGTGAAGAACTGGAAATTATTGCGGCCATTGGCCTTGGCCTGGTACATGGCGACGTCGGCGTTACGCACCAGCACGTCCGGGCTTTCTGCATCGGTGGGGTAAACGCTGATCCCGATCGAGGTCGAGGTGGCAAAGCTGCCGGCTTCCAGTTCAAAGGGGTCTGAGAACACCGCCAGGATGTGTGAGGCGACATCGGTCACCTGTTCGGTGCTTTTGACATCGGTCAGCACCACTACAAACTCATCACCACCCAGGCGCGCCAGAATGTCTGAGCGCCGCACGGTGCCGCGCAGCCGCTGCGCAACCTGCTTGAGGACTTCATCGCCCGCCGCGTGGCCCAGCGAGTCATTCACGGTTTTGAAGCGGTCCAGATCCAGGAACAGCACCGCCAGCAAATGACCACGTCGCTCGGCCGCAGCAATGGACAAACGCAGTTCATCCCGCAGCAGATTACGGTTGGCCAGCCGCGTTACCGGATCAAAGTTGGCCAGTTCGGTGATGCGATCCTGCGCTTGCTTGCGTTCGGTAATGTCGGTGACCGTGCCGATCAGCCGGGTAGGGCTACCGCTTTCATCCCGTTCGACCAACCGGCCGCGACACTGGAACCAGTGGTACTGGCCGTGACGGGTGCGCCGCCGATATTCAATGGCAAATTGGGCGGCGGCACCGTTGTAATAACTGCGCAGCGCATCAAGCACGTCTTCACGGTCGTCCGGGTGGAGCTGGTTTTTCCATTTCTCGAATGTTTCTACCATCTCACCCGGTTCATAACCCAGCAGGCGGTCGTATTCCGGGCTGGTCACGGCCACCGTGCGGCCATCCAGCGGCATGTCAAACAGCCCGGTTGCGGAGGCCTCCAGGGCCAGCCGTAGTTGTTGCTCGCTGCGCACAATGGCTTGCTCGGCCATGCGCCGTTCAGAGATGTCGCGCACCACCGCGCAGTTGTATTCCTCGCCTTTGAAGACGATGTAGTTGGAATACACCTCGATCGGGAAAATCTGCCCGGTGCGGGTCCGTAGCGAGCTTTCTTCCACCAGATGCTTGTGGCGCGACAGACGCTCCCAGAAGCGCGGCCAGGCATCGCCGCGTATCGCCGGATTAATGTCAGACAAGCGCATATTGCGCAGTGCCTGTTCGGTATAACCCAGGCGCTGGCAGCCAATCGTATTGACGTAACAGATGCGCCCGTTGCGATCCAGCCATACCGCCATATCTGCGCCACGCTCCACCGCAGCGCGGGTCAGATAAAGATCGAACTCGGCTTTTTCCAGGCGCGTTAACTGGCGCAGCACATAAATCAGCAAGAGTGCGCCGGCAGCAATCATCAGCAACACAATCACACCGTTGACGACCTGGGCGCGTTGCCAGGCCAGCAACACGTCATTGCGGTTCACCCCCACGGCAATGCCCAGCGGCCGGTTGTCCACGCGCCGCCAGCCAAAAATCCGGGTCTGATGATCAACCGGGCTGGTCTCAGTGGTGACGCCGGCGGTGCCGTGGCTGAACACCTCGTCAAAGAACCGCATGAAAGAGATGTCCCGGCCGATTTCCGTTTCATCCGGCGGGTAGCGCAGTAGCAGAATGCCATCGTTGCGGAACAGGCGAATCGTCAGGTGCTCGGTCTGTTCCGTCTTGTAAAAACGGTAGAAATATTCGGGATTAAGTGTGGCCACAAGGATGGCCCCGGTTACGCCGTGGCTGCTTTCCAGATTGGCGACAATCGGGATGACATTAGCGCTACCCAGCGGGTCTGGTTGCTGTTCTGCGACATACCAGGACAAACCGGGTTGTACGTTAACGATGCGGAAATAGTGGGTTTGGGAGAGATTGCGCGGTGGAACCTGGTCAGTGACTGATGAAGCCAGCAAATCGCCATCGGGGGCGATGAGTGTAAAACTGCTCACCTGACTGAAGCGGGTGGCAATGCGCTGGAGTTCCTGGTGCAGGCAGGCTTGATCATGATTGCCAATGCACGCCTTGATTTGCGGGTTTTCGCGAATCAGTTGCAGGGATTCAATGGCGGCGTCGGTCGTGCGGCCGACGTGTTCTTCCAGGGCACGGGCCAGTGTTTGCATCTGCTGTTGTGCCGCACCCAGCCGGTCCAGATAACTGCGATAGGTCGACCAGCCGATGACACATAGCGTCAGCAAAAGAACCAGCAAAAACAAAGAAATCAGGATGCGCCTGATCTGACCAAATGATTGACCC
>JASLES010000304.1 GCA_030151005.1 Silvimonas sp. | reverse complement strand
CTGACCGGTAAATCCAGCACTTGTTTGCCCAATGCCCAGCCGGCCACGCTGGCACCCAAGCCGGCCACCAGCCCGGCTACGGCGCCAATCGCCAGACCTTCCCAACGCTGGATCGCGGCAATGTGTTGCCGCTGTGCACCCAATGCACGCAAGATGGCGACCTCTCGCTGCCGTTCTGGCGCGGTGGTTTCCAGTGCGGCCACCAGCACTACCAATGCCGCGACAAGGCAAAACGCAAACACCAGGCTCAGGGCGCTGGTTGCCAGCCCCAGCACCCGCCGTACTTCCGCCAGCACTTCGCCCACATCGATCACCGTGACGTTGGGGTAAGCGTTGACGATCTGCGGTACCAGCGTGGTATTACCGGGCGGCAGATAAAAGCTGGTGATCAGGCTGGCCGGCAAATTACGGAACAGCGCCCGGGTGCCGGTCACAAAGAAATTCACCTTGAAGGAATCCCAATCCACCTTGCGCAGATTGATCACGCGGGCGGTGATGGGTGTGCCGGCAACGTCAAAGGTCAGCTCGTCCCCCACTTTGATATGCAGTGTCTCGGCCAGACCGCTCTCAACTGAAAAGCCAGGTTCAGACTCTTGCAGTGGTACGCCGGCTTGCAGGCGGTTGTCTTCCCGCAGGGTATCGCCCCAGGACAAGTTGAATTCGCGTTCAGCCAGTTGGCGGGCACGATCATCTTTCAGGCCATCGACCTTCACTGGCTGCCCGTTGCGTTCGGTCCAGCGGCCCCGGATCATGGGTTGCAGCGGGGCGTCAGTGACGCCGCCTACGGCCAGCGTGTGGCTGAACGCCATGGCCTGCGCCGGCTGGATGTTGATCGCAAACTGATTGGGGGCGTGTTCCGGAATCTTGCTTTGCCAGGTGGCCAGTAGATCATGCTCTACCACCGTCAGCAGCCACACGCCCAGCAAACCCATCGCCAATGCGGCCATTTGCGCCATGGATAGCCACCGCCGGCGAATGAGCTGGCGTAACGCAATCCGCGCCGCAAAACCCCGGCTAAAGCGGCTTAACAGGCTCAGGCAGGCCCAACCCAGCAGCGCGGACACCACCAGCGCACCGGCCATGGCCCCCAGCACGATCAGCGTGAGTTTCAGACGCCCGCCTAACCAGAACATCAGCGCAATGGCGCACAACCCAGCCAGCAACCAGGTGGCCCAGACGGATGCTGGTGCGGTGCTATCGTGGCGCAATACCCGTACCGGCGGCGTGCGTGCCAGTTGCAGCAGGGCAGGGCCGGCCGTGCCCAGCAACAGAATGCCGCCCAGACCCGCAGCAACGAGCCAGTGCCACAGGTCGCCTGGCGGCAATGGCGCCGGCAGCCGATCACGCACCAGCCAGCCCAGCTCGGCTTGGGCACTCCAACCGATGGCCCCGCCAATCAGCGCCGCCAGTAACCACAGGATCAAGAGTTCGGCCCAGAGCATGCCGGCAATACGGCGGCGAGATGCCCCGATTGCGACAAACAGGGCCACGGCGTCGGTCTGGCGCAGCGCGTGCCGGCGCGCCGCCAGCAGTACGGCGGCAGACGCCAGCGCAGCGGCCAGCAGTGTGACCAGGCGCAAGAAGTCTTCTGCGCGCTCCAGCGTGACTTTGACCTCCGGACGGGCGCTACGTACGTCTTCTAACCGCTCGCCACGTTGAAGGTGGGCTTTGGTGGCGTCTTTCCAGTCCGCTACATCTTGCGCCGTGCCGGCGACCAGCAAGCGGTAACGCACACGGCTACCAAAACCGAGCAAGCCCGTCGCGGGCAAGTCTGCCGCATTCATGGTCAGTCGAGGTTGCAGGCTGGAGAAATCCAGCGCGGCATCCGGTTCTTTATCCAGCACGGCTGCGACCTTGAAATGACTCAGGCCCAGATCCAGCGTGGAGCCGACTTTCAGCCCCAGCAATACACCAAGACGCGGGTCGATCCAGACCTCGCCCGGTGCTGGAATACCCTGAGCCGGGCGCACGCCGGTGCCATTTTGCAGCGTCACCGTACCCCTTAACGGATAGCCGGCATTGACGGCCTTGATGGCCGATAGCCGTGCCTTGCCGTTGGCGCTGACCATGCTCGGGAAACCGGCGGTGTGCGTGGTGGTCAGATGGCGGGCGCTGGCGCTTTGCTGGTATTGATCCGGCACCGGGTGGTCAGCAGAGAGCACGGCGTCGGCAGCCAGCAGCGTATTGGCCTGGGCGTTGAGCAAGTTGCCCATGCGCCCGGTCAGGATGCCGACGGCGGTCAGTGCCGCAACGGTGACAATCAGAGCCGCCAGCAAGGTGCGATAGTCTCCGGCCACAAGGCCGCGCCAGAAGCGGCGAAGGGTCAGTCGCCAGATCATGCGTTGACCCATTCAAGCATACGGCCGGCTTCCAGACGCAGCCGCGCACCGCAGCGGGCGGCCAGGGTTTCATCGTGCGTAACCAGCACCAGTGTGGCGCCGGTTTCGCGGTTGAGTTCAAACAACAGATTGGCGACATGTTCGCCGGTGTGGCTATCCAGGCTGCCGGTAGGCTCATCCGCAAACAGAATGTCGGGTTGTGTGGCAAACGCACGGGCCAGTGCCACGCGCTGCTGCTCGCCACCCGATAGCGTGCGTGGCGTGTGCTCCAGCCGTTTACCCAAACCCACCCGATCCAGCCAGTGGCGGGCAGTTTCACGCAATTGCGCTGCGGACACTTTGTTGCCCAAGAGCTCCAGCGGCAGCATTACGTTTTCCAGCGCAGATAATTCCGGCAACAGCTGAAAAGACTGGAACACAAACCCGGCGTGCGCACCGCGTAGCCGCGCGCGGCCATCTTCATCCAGTGCCGAGAGCGCTTGCCCTGCCAGCCGTACCTCGCCATGGCTGGGGGTGTCCAGACCGGCCAGCAAAGACAGCAGCGTGGATTTACCCGAGCCAGAGGCGCCCACAATGGCCAGACTTTGCCCGCGTGTGAGCGTGAACGAGATATCGTGCAGAATGTCGATGGTTTCATCGCCGGCAATCACGCGCTTGCCTAGCGCATCCGCCGCCAGCATGTCAGGAGAAAGAGAATTGCGTAGATCGTTCATTGTGGCTGCTTTGATCCTGTTGATCAGCAAAGTGGCATGTGCGGCCGCCGTTGCGCCGGTCATGCTGGTGTTTGGTGACAGTTTATCTGCCGGTTACGGACTGGCGGCCAATCAGGCCTGGCCCAACTTGTTGCAACGAGACCTTGCCGACAGCAAAACGCCGTATCGCGTCGTCAATGCCAGCGTCTCGGGTGAAACAACCGCTGGCGGCCTTACGCGGTTGCCGGCAGCACTGAAAGAGCATCATCCCAAACTGGTGGTACTGGAGCTGGGCGCCAACGATGGCCTGCGTGGCTTGCCAGTAGACGCCGCTCAGCGCAACCTTGCCCGCATGATTGAACTGGCACAAGCGGCCGGGGCCAAGGTACATCTGATTGGTATGCAGATGCCACCCAATATGGGCCCGGACTACACCCGCAGCTTTGCCAACATGTACCCGACGCTGGCCAGGCAGTATCGCACCGGGCTCACTCCGTTCTTGCTGGCCCCCGTTATCATGCACCCGGATTTGTTCCAGGCCGATCAACTGCATCCTACTGCCGCAGGCCAGCCCTTGCTGGCAACGCAAATCCGCAAAGACCTGGCACCGCTGCTTTGATTTGTCCTGCGCGGGCATAAGACAATAAAAAAGGTGCGAAGATTCGCACCTTTTTTATTTTGGCAGACCATCAATTCCGATCAGCCGGACCTTGCGGCTGGTTTTCCACCAGCTTGACCACTTGTTCCACACCGGAAACCACGCTGGCCGCTTGCGCTGCACGATCCGCCACATCTGGCTTGGCAATCCCCAGCAGATACACCACTTTGCGCTCGGTCACGACCACCAGATGCAAACCGCTGGAATCCATGCCGCTCTGACTAACGATAGAGGTTTTCACCCGTGTGGTCAGTTGCGCATCGTTCAGTCGGTCGGTGGTCGATGACACCGGGCCGGCGACGGTGGAGTTATACACGCGGCGTACGCCCGGCTGGCTTTGGGCAATCTGTTGTACGCGGCTGCGGGCGGCTTCATCTGGGACTTCGCCAGTCAGCAGCACGTTACCGTTGAAGATATTGACGTTGACGTGTGCCTGGTCTTTCCAGGTGTCGTTAATGTTGGCGCCAATCCGGTTGCCCAGATCAACGTCGGTCTTGATGGTTTCGGCCGGGCGCGGGTCTGTACCAATCAGTACACCCAGCGCGGCCCCGCCGGCAAACACCAGGGGTACGCAGCCTTGCAGGCCAATCATCACAGCGGCACCGGCAGCAGCCAGCAGTTTTTTGTTAAACAGTCCCTTCATGGCTTATTCGCCCCCTAACAGCAAATAGTCGATGGCATCACACATCGCATGGATGATGGTGACGTGCATTTCCTTGATGCGCGCACTGCGTTCCACCGGCACGCACAGTAGTGTGTCTTCATTGGACAGAATGTCGGCCACCTGACCGCCATCGCGCCCGGTCAGCGCAATCACCGTCATTTGCCGATCATGCGCCGCATGTATGGCAGAGATGACGTTGGCAGAGTTCCCGGAGGTTGAAATAGCCAGCAACACATCGCCTGCGCGGCCAATGGCGTGGACCTGGCGTGAGAACACCATGTCAAAGTCGTAATCGTTGGCAATGGCCGTCATGGCCGAGGTATCGGTAGACAAGGCAATGGCCGACAAACCGGGGCGCTCGCGCTCAAAGCGGCCGACCATTTCGGTGGCAAAGTACTGGGCATCGGCAGCAGAACCGCCGTTGCCGCAAGTCAGAATCTTGCCGTCGGCAATCAAGGTTTGCATCAGGCGTTCTGCGGCCTGGGCAATTTGTGGCGACAGAATTTCGCGCGTCAGTTCGGCGGCGGTGATGCCATCGTCAAAGTGCTGGCGCACGCGTTGCATCAAATCCATTCAATTAATATCCGTCAGAAGCGTCGATACAGTTTTTCAGCCAGTGCAACTGACCGCCTTCAATGATGATGGCGTCAAAACGGCACGGCGGCTGGGGCTGCAATTGGGCCAGATAAAGGGTTGAGGTGGCAAGTAACCTGGCTTGCTTGGCCGGGGTAATGCTGAACGCTGCGCCACCAAATCGGGTATTGCGGCGCTGGCGTACCTCCACAAATACCAGTGTTTCGCCTTCTTGCGCAATCAAGTCGATCTCACCGAAGCGGCAATGCCAGTTGCGGGCGAGCAGCGTCAGGCCGCGCGCAGCCAGATAATCCGCAGCGCGCGCTTCAGCAGCATCGCCCTGTTGTTTCATGGTGCGGAGGCTGGGAGGGGGGTAGGATCGGGCGCTTCGGAATAACCAGGCGCTTCTGCGTTGGGGATGCTGACCGACAAGGTGCCGGGTACAAGCTCCCGCTGGATAACGTGATGCGCATCCATGCGCAAATGGCCTGTCAGGCCGTCCTTGATTGCCAGTTCATCCGGCGGGGTGAGTAACAGGGCGGCGGCAATCTTCCAGGCATCTACCCCCATGGCAAACAGGCGCTCCAGATCATTGGAAGGCGAGCGGGCGTGTTCGTAAATCTTGTATTCCGGCGTATCCGGGCTGATCAGCCAGGGCATGTCCAGATAATGGATACCGGCCAGATCCAGCATGGCCGTCGTTGGCAACTTGCCGGTGTTGATCTGGCTACTGGCGTATATAGGGCGGCCGGTACCAATGAATGGCCGCACGCGACGCGCGGTGCGCTCGTCCATGGCAAGG
>JASLES010000303.1 GCA_030151005.1 Silvimonas sp. | reverse complement strand
GGGCTCCCACACCAGTTCGATCTTGATGGCGCGCGTTGTGCCAAAGTGGGCGGCTAGCGTATCGTGCACGTCTTCTTGCAGCAGGTTGCCCATGGGGCAGGCGGGGGTGGTCATGGTCATCGCAACCTTGATGGTGTCTGGCGTGATATCAACGTGGTACACCAGCCCCAGGTCCACAATATTGATGCCGATTTCCGGGTCGATGACGGTTTTGAGTGCCTCACGCACAGAGTCGGAAGTGATGCTGGACATGGTGGGTAGGCCGTCGGGAAGATGAGCCTGACCTTAGCACCGCGAATTGCTATAATCAACATATAAAATGCATATTAAGGAAGTGCCATGCGCCTGAACGTATTCACCGATTACTGCTTGCGTACCTTGTTGTACCTGGGCGTAAACGAGGATGGTCTGGCCACGCGCAGCGATATCGCCGCCGCGTACGGTATCTCTGACAACCATCTGATGAAGGTGGTGAACTGGCTGGCGCGCCAGGGGTATATCGAGACCGTGCGTGGCAAAGGGGGCGGCATGCGGCTGGCGCGGGCAACGGGTCGCATCAACATTGGTGAACTGGTGCGGGCCAGTGAATCCGACAGCCCGCTGGTAGAGTGTTTTGACCGGGCGCATTCTGAATGCCGGATCGACTCTATCTGTCAGCTGAAGTTTGTTCTGGCTGAAGCGTTAGAGGCTTTGTACAAAGTGCTGGATCAATACACCCTGGCAGATCTGTTGGCCGAGCCCAAGCCCTTGGCAAAGATGCTGCATCTGGTACCGACAGCGATTCCAGTCCGGCAACCGGCTGCTTGAAATTGCTTGTTTGAGTCACATCAAGACACTGCTGAACGCGGTGTTTTTTGTATGTTTAAACATGTATTTAATTTGCAATTTATAAGAGAATCGTTCGCCACGCCGTCCTGGCTTTGTCTCTACTCAAAGCCAGATCCACCGTTGCCGGGTATTGCCGCCTGGCTCTTCATGTTGTGCAGCGTTTTATCAGGGAGTTTGACCATGTCTCATGATTGTTCCATCCCCGTCATTGCCGAAGGCGTTTATCCATTTGATGCACGCGGCATTGCCAAGCGTTTTCGGCATGCCGCCATTTTTGGTGCACTAAGCGCCCTGCAGCCCGGCGAGACCATGCGCTTTTGCAATGACCATGACCCGCTGCCTTTGCTCGTACAGATTGAGATGCATTTTGGTGGGCGGGTTGATATCCGTTATGTATCGCGCCAGTCGGGTGAGATCGTGATTGATTTCGAGGTGCAGCAAGGTTGAGGCTCGTTGTAGTGCCATAAAAAAACCGGCTTGGGCCGGTTTTTTATGGCACATGACCGTGTGAACGGGTGTGCATCACTGCAGCGCAGTATGCAGTGCCTTGATGAAGTCTGGGTCAGGCCGTGGTGTTAGCGTGCTGCTGTCCGCCAAAGGCACGCCCGCGCGGTCTGTGAGGACAAGGTGGGTGGAATGGTTGATTTCACCGTTGGCGGCACGCCGGTATTTCACACCCAATGCAGCAGCCCACAATCGTGTATCCGCGTCATCTCTGGGTACTGCCAGGGTAAAAAGCCCTGGGTCGAGCGCGTTCTTCTGCGCCAGTTGTGTCAGTTTTTCCGGCGTATCAACGCCGGGATTAAGGCTGATCATCACGATGCGCAACCGGCTGCGCTCGCTAGCGGAAAGTGCGGCGGCGGTTTGCTTGAGATTTTCCACAATGATCGGGCAGGCGTACTGGCAATCACCGTAAAACATGGTGAACAGCGTAGCCGATGGCGCGGCGTGGGCAGGATTAAACGGTTGGCCGTATTGATCGATCAGCGTGGCCGGAACCTGAAAAACCGACTCGCCTGGCAAGGGAGGTGGCGCATCCTCAACGGCGGTCATGGGGTGATGGTGGGCTGGCATGCTGGCTGGCCGTTTCAGCCTTGTTGTCGGCCAGCGCAGGCAACAGTGCGCCGGCAAACAGCAAAGCGCAGCAAGTCTTAAGGCAGGTCATGTGGGGGTTCCTTGATGTCCCGGGCGCAACGAAATCCCAATGAGGGCAGTGCATCCGGGCCTTTCAGTGAGGAGAGCAGGGCAATGCGCATCAGTACGGCGTAGTTGTCGCGATCACCCAAAGAGAGCGCGGCTGCACCGCAGGCTTCCAGCAGGCCTTGCTGTCCCTGGTTGCGGCTGTCGGCGGTGACAAACAGGCCGTTGTAATCGTCTACCCACTCCCAGATCAGCCCGTGCAGGTCATATAAACCATACACATCCGGCTGATCCTGACCGACATTGGCGAGCGGGGCGTTGGCAGGGTGCGCATACCACTCCAGGATATGTGCGCGCCACGCGGGATCATCGCGCGCATCTTTGCGAGTGGCGTCGGCGGCTGCAGCAAACTCCCACTCATACCAGCCTGGCAGGCGGGCGCCCTCGCTGGCGCAGTAGGCGCGTGCGGCGTACCAGCTCACGTCGACGACTGGGGCCTGCGCCATACCGGCCGGGTAGTGCGCAGCATCGGGCCAGTTGGTCAGATAACGTTCACCCGCAAACAGGCGGGCAATGCGATCACGCTGCCATTGCGGATGCTGGACCAGAAAAGCCGCAAATTCGGCATTGGTGACAGGGTGTTGCCGCAAGGAAAAGGGTGCGATTGTGACCGTCGGGCCGTCGGTGGGTAACGCTGTGCGCAAGACGCCACCGAGTAGATCAACGTACCCGGCGGCCTGAGCCAGCCCCGCCAGACCGACCATGCAAGCCGTCAGCCAGCGGATCAGTTGCGGGGCAACCACGCTATTGGCCCGCACGCAAAGCCTGGATCTTTGCAGCGGTCA
>JASLES010000275.1 GCA_030151005.1 Silvimonas sp. | reverse complement strand
CGCGGCACTGGCTGTTCGGGAATTGAGTGGGTGAGGGATTGTGAATGCCACATCGTCCTGCATACCACGACTTCGTCATTCCGGCCTTGAGCCGGAATCCAGCTACGCCGGTAGCAAGAACACCATTTTCAGCGCCTGCGGTGCAATTGATTGGAGCTGGATTCCTGCCTCCGCAGGAATGACGAAGTAGCAGGCCTGTGAACGGTGAACAAGGAAGCTTAATGAACAGCAGCGTCATCCATCACCAAAACCGCACCACCGCCCGCAAACTCCTGCTGGCGGTGCTGGTGATGTTTGGCTTTTGCTTTGCCATGGTGCCCATGTACGGCGTGTTCTGCCGCGCAGTCGGCATCCAGCAAGACCGCGTGGTCAACGAAAGTGACGCTGTGCCGGCATGGTCGCAACGGGTCGATCTGGATGCCAATACCGCGCCCGGCGTGGCCGGCACATTGACGGCGCTGGATCACACCGTCAGCGGCAAGGCAGGGCAACTGGTCAAGGCGCGGTTTCGACTGGCCAACCCGACCGACCGCACGCTGCAACTGCGGGCCATCCCCAGTTATGCGCCATCCAACGCCGTGCGCTTTGTGGAAAAACTGCAGTGTTTTTGTTTTAACGAGATCGCCCTGGCCCCGCATGAGGTGCGCGATGCCACGGTGGTGATGGTACTCAAGCAAGACCTGCCGCAAGACCTGGGCCCGATCACGCTTTCGTACACGTTGTTCAACGCCACCGATACCAAGGCTGGCCCATGATCGACGCCATCAAAACCGTATTAGCGGCGTTTTTTGGCGTACGCGGCCGCAAGGGCGCGGAGGCGTCGCAAAAAGTCAAACCGCAACAGATTGTGATTACCGCAATAGTGCTGGCGCTGATTCTGGCGCTGCTGGTGTTCGGGCTGGTGCGTTTGCTGGTGGCGGAACACTGAACCGACGATAAGGGCGGACCCACCGCCAACGACCTGCAGGCCACACGGTGGCCGACTGGAGAGAAGCATGAACGTAGAAAACGGCATTCACGACGCGCACTACTACGTGCCAGAGCCCTCGCGCTGGCCGATTACCGGGTCAATTGCGCTGTTTTGCATGACCTGTGGCACCGCGCTCTGGATCAACGACATGCAGTTGGGCAAGTGGCTACTGCTGGCGGGGTTTCTGATCCTGATCCGCATGCTTGTTGGCTGGTTTCGCGACGTGATCACCGAATCACAGCACGGAGACTACGGCCAGCAGGTTGATCACTCTTTTCGCTGGGGCATGAGCTGGTTCATTTTTTCTGAGGTCATGTTCTTTGCCGCGTTCTTTGGCGCGCTGTTTTATACCCGTACGATCTCTGTGCCGGAACTGGGCTGGTTCTCGGACACCCATGAGCAATTGTGGCCCACCTTCAAAGCCATCTGGCCAAGTGTTAGCGGCCCGAAGATTGCCCCCTACACGCCCATGGAAGCTTTCGGGATTCCGGCCATCAACACCGCGTTACTGCTGACCTCCGGTATTACGGTGACGTGGGCGCACTGGGGCTTTGTGAAGAACAACCGCACACAAATGGCGCTGGGTCTGGCACTGACAGTGGCGCTGGGTGCGGTGTTCCTGGTACTGCAAGCCTTTGAATACCACCATGCCTATACGCAAATGCACCTGACGCTGGCGTCCGGCGCGTACGGCATGACCTTTTTCATGCTGACCGGCTTTCACGGCATGCATGTGCTGGTGGGCGCGATCATGCTTTCCGTAATGCTGGGCCGCGTGCTCAAAGGCCACTTCACACCAGAACATCATTTTGGCTTCGAGGCTGCGGCCTGGTACTGGCACTTTGTAGACGTGGTCTGGCTGGGTTTGTTTGTGTTTGTGTACTGCCTGTAATGGCGTACGTGCGGCGCGACCGGCGCAGATCTGGCCGGGGTGCCGCAACAAGTTGTCGAGGGCGGGAGGTTGCAGGGGCGCATCGGCAAGGGCGAGGGGAAAGGCAGCAATGCCTTTCCCCGCTAGGCCCGCTTCGGCGACCGCAAATGACCCGCTCAGGGCGTGGGCCCGTGGGGTTGCAGCAGACCAAAGTACCAGGCCAGCAGCAACAGGATGAACAGCGCAACGGAAACCGCAATGCGCAGCGTGAGTGAACGGGCCAGTTTTTCTGAGCGGGATGGCCCACGCACCAGTTGCAGCAAGGCGCGCCCCAGTGCAAACAGAATGATCAGCAAAAACAGTACGATGACAACTCTCATGGCGTCTCCTCCTGATACCGGAAACGGTAGCACAACTGTCATGAAGCTGCCGCAAGCGCGTCAGCGGCGGGGTGCGCTGGTCGGGCTGGCCGCGCTGGTGCTGCTGACTGTGGCGCTGGGGCTGTGGCAGGCAGCGCGCGCTGTGTACAAACAAAGACTGGCAGATCACTACGCTGCCAGCATTGCCCTGCCACCGCTCACCTGGCGCAACAGTGACATGCCGCCCTTGTTCCGGCGTGTGTCCCTGCAGGGTTACTGGTTGTCGGCCCAGACGCTGTATCTGGATCATCGGGATTACAACGGCGAAGTGGGCGTGGAGGTCATCACGCCGTTCCGGCTGGCCGACGGCAGCATTGTGTTGATCAATCGGGGCTGGCGCGCCACCAACGCCATCGAGAGCGCCGCCATTCCTGCCACGCCGCAAGTGGAAGTCCTGAACTGGCCGCGCTTTTTTGAGCTGGCCCATACCCCGCCGCAAGGCAAACTGTTCCAGAACATCACCGCCGCGCGCTTTGCCGAGTGGTCTCATCTGCCCCAACCGCTGTGGTATGGCCGTTTGCGTTCAGAGGCCAATGACGGCCTGCAACACGACAGCGCGGCCCCGGATTTCAACCCGTCCCGTCATATCGGCTACATGCTGACCTGGTGGGGCATGAGCATTGCCGGGCTGTTTTTATGGCGGCATTTTCGCCGCAGTACGCGCGCGCCGCAGGCAGCGCCAGCCATCGATACCTTGATCACCACAAAAAAACCAACCGCACCCGAAGGAGACGATGCATGAATCGCGGGCAAAAAACCCTGTTGTTGATGTTTGGCATCACGCTTGCCCCCATTCTGGCCGCCCAGGCATTTTTTCATTTCTGGCATCCGGCCGAGGTAAAAAGCTACGGCGAACTGATTGCCGCGCCTGCCGCCACGCCGGCCAATGGTTACTGGCGACTGGTGGCCGCAGACCCGCAAGGGTGTACGGATAACCAGAAAGCACTGCTGTTTGCCACGCGGCAAATGCGCCTGGCCCAGGGCCAGGAAAGCCACCGCATCCAGCGGGGCTCTACCGTGGTCTGCCCGGCACTGGATAACGACGTGGCAGTGATCAGCAACGCCAACGGTTTGCACGCAGGCGGGCTGTATTTGATCGACCCGCACGGCAACCTGGTCATGCGCTACCGCCCGGACCAGATTGACGACAACGAAGGCCGCAAGAAAGCGATGGCGGAGATCGGCAAGATTCTGAAGAACAACGAAGCACTGGGGTAACCCAGCGCGGGCAAGGCTGTGGGTTAGGTGTGGACGTCTAACGAAGTGCCACTAACCGCATTGCAGTTGGTGGCCTGATGCGAGGGGAGAAATCGAGTGCGGCAATCCCGTTTGCGTTATCTGGCCTGGCTGGCCGTGATCTGGACCTTCGGTCTGGTTATGCTGGGCTCGTTTGTACGCTTGTCTGACGCCGGGCTGGGCTGCCCGGACTGGCCCGGCTGTTATGGCCACCTGACTGTCCCGCAGGCTGCGCATGAAATCGCCCATGCCGCCGCCACCTTTGGCGCCAAAGTGGAGCCAGACAAAGGCTGGAAAGAAATGATCCACCGCTATGTGGCTGGCGGGTTGGTGCTGATGGTGGTGGCGTTGACCGCCGCGCTCTATCGCCAGCGCCAGCGCTTTGATCTGCCCACGCCGCTGGTGTTTGCACCTTTGCTGGTGATTGTGTTGCAGGCCTTGCTGGGGATGTGGACCGTCACGCTCAAACTGATGCCCGCCGTAGTCACCGCGCACTTGCTGGGCGGCATGACCATGCTGGCACTGTTATCGGCCATTGCCCTGCGCAGCACGCTCCCCCGACTGCACGTGGATCACGCCAACCGCACGCTGGCCTGGGTCGCGCTGGCCGCCGTGTTATGTCAGTTAATCCTGGGCGGACTGGTCTCCAGCAATTACGCCGGCCTGGCGTGCGATGGCTTCCCCGCCTGCCGCGGCAGTTTTGCCCCGCCGGACGGGCTGATGGATATGCTGCGCGTAGACCGCCAACTGGGCCTGACCAGTGACGGTATGCCCCTGCCAATCAGCCATCTGGCCGCCATTCACTGGTTACACCGGGTTGGCGCGCTGGTGGTCACGCTGACCACCATCTGGCTGGCACTGCGCTTGTGGTTCACCCAGCGAGCCACCGCGCTCTTGTTGCTGGCGGCACTAAGTGTGCAAGTGGGCCTGGGCATCGCCAACGTGTTGCTCTCTCTGCCTTTGCCGCTGGCCGTACTCCATAACGGTGGCGCGGCTTTCCTGCTGTTTTGTCTGACTTCAGTCCTGGCCCGCAGCCGGGCACAAAGGACCGTGCATGTTTACGCTCGCACTCATCACGCCCT
Source organism: Silvimonas sp. (assembly GCA_030151005.1). GTDB lineage: Bacteria > Pseudomonadota > Gammaproteobacteria > Burkholderiales > Chitinibacteraceae > Silvimonas. The sequence goes on along the minus strand of JASLES010000275.1, from coordinate 6,151 downwards.
CACGGGCCGTTGAACTCTGGCGGCTGGGCAAGCCCAGGGTTGTCAGCCTGATTGTGTTCTGTGCGGCAGCGGGGGCGCTGATGGCCACGCCGCAATGGTCGGCACTGCCTGATGTCATCCTCTCTTTGCTGGGGATTGCGCTGGTCGCCATGGGCGCAGCAGCGGTCAATTGCCTGGTCGAACGGGATCGCGACGCCGTCATGCGCCGTACCGAACGCCGCCCGCTGGTCAAAGGCACGCTGACACCACTGGAAGCCGGCCTTTACGCCGCCGTACTGACCCTGGCGGGCCTGGCGCTGTTGCAGCGCTTTGCCAACCCGCTGGCCATGTGGCTGACGTTGGGGACGTTCTTTGGCTATGCCGTGGTGTACACGCGCTGGCTAAAACCGGCCACGCCGCAAAACATTGTGATTGGCGGTGCCGCCGGCGCCATGCCACCCGTGCTGGGGTGGGCAGCGGTCACCGGCGCCGTGCCAGCCGAGGCGGCGGTGTTGTTTCTGCTGATCTATACCTGGACGCCGCCGCACTTCTGGGCGCTGGCACTGTACCGGCAACTGGACTACCAGAAAGCCGGTTTGCCAATGTTGCCAGTCACGCACGGCCCGGCGTACACCCGCCAGACCATCTTGCTGTACGCAGTCATGTTGTACGCCGTTGCGCTGCTGCCCTTTGTGATCGGCATGAGCGGCTGGGTGTATCTGGCCATTGCCCTGTGGTTCAACACCGGCTTTCTGTGGCGTGCCATCCGGCTCTACCGCACGGCGGATGAAGCCGTGGCACGCGGGCTGTTTTTGTACTCCATCCGTTATCTGGCCTGGGTGTTTGGCGCGCTGGTGCTCGATCGTATCTGGACCATGGCGATCAACCACGTCTGATCTACGCCCAACATCGCAAAAGCCACCTGGCCAGTCTTTGGCAGGTGGCTTTTTACATTGGGGGTCAGATTGACTGACTTGCTGTGATTTGCCACTTGCCAATGCACCACTGGTCACATGACAATTGAATAGGAAATGGTCATTTCCTATTATCCAGCCAATCCCTGACACCCCAGCTATTTGCCGTGGAACCCGACATGAACATGCCCCAACCCGTCACCGTGCCCGCGGCCATTTCAAGCGGACTAATCTGGCTACTGGCCGCCTCCTGCGGGCTGATCGTCGCCAACATCTATTACGCCCAACCGCTGATAGGCCCGATTTCTGCCGCGCTGGGCCTGCCGGTCAGCGCCGCCGGGTTGATTGTGACCATGACGCAAATTGGCTACGGCACCGGGCTGATTCTGGTGGTGCCGCTGGGCGACTTGTTTGAAAACCGCCGGCTGGTCCTGATGATGGTGGGTCTGGCGGCGCTGGCCTTGCTGGCCGCCGCCGTGGCGCCATCGCCATTCCCGTTTCTGGTTGCGGCGCTGTTCATTGGCATTGGCTCTGTCGCCGTGCAGATTCTGGTGCCTTATGCCGCTCACCTTGCCCCGGAAGCCACTCGTGGCCGCGTGATTGGCAATGTCATGAGCGGTCTGATGCTAGGCGTCATGCTGGCGCGGCCGGTCTCCAGTTTCATTACCGCCATGACGTCCTGGCATGTGGTGTTCGTGCTGTCGGCGCTGGCGATGGTGGCGCTGGGCGTGGTGTTACGCGGCAAGCTGCCGCTAAGGCAACCCGCACATGCCTTGTCTTATGGTGAATTGCTGTCATCGATGGCACATCTGGCATTACAAACGCCCATCCTGCGCCGCCGCGCCTTGTACCAAGCGTGTTTGTTCGGCACGTTCAGCGTGTTCTGGACTACCTCGCCGCTGCTTTTGGCCGGGTCTTATCACCTGACCCAACGGGGCATTGCCCTGTTTGCGCTGGCCGGCGTCGCCGGGGCCATTGCCGCCCCCATTGCTGGCCGCGTGGCAGACAAAGGCTGGAGCCGCCCCGCAACCGCTGCGGCCATGCTCTGCGCTGCCACCGCCTGGCTACTCACACACCTGGCTCCGGAAGGCTCGCCTCTGGCGCTGGCTTTGCTGGTCATCGCAGCGATCATGATCGACTTTGGTGTTCAGGCAAACGTGGTTCTGGGTCAACGCGCCATTTTTGCCCTCGGCGCACATGCACGCAGCCGCCTCAACGGTTTGTATATGGCCACCTTCTTCGCGGCCGGCGCCATCACCTCTGCCCTGGGTGGCTGGGCCTACGCGCACGGTGGCTGGCTCTGGGCCAGTGCCTTGGGGCTGGCCTTGCCCGTGGTGGCGCTGGTTTACTTTGCGACGGAGAAACCGGGGGAGTAGTCAGGGTGTGGTCACGCTGATGCCAAAGGCAAGGCCGCCTGCGACGGCCCGCTGGATTCCGGCGTTCGCCAGAATGACGAAGTGGTGGGCACAGTGATCAATTCTTGCGGGCAGACGGTTTACGGGGTTGGGGTTGGGGTTGGGGTTGTTTTTGATGGTGCTGTTGTTTTTGACCTTCCTCCCCTCCGGCAGCGCCGAGCACCGCAGCAAGGCGCGGGGTTTCGGCGGAGGGGTGTTTGAGGGCGTAGCCCGAGTTCCCGCAGCCAGCCGCGCCTTGCGAGAAGCGCAGGGAACCCGCAGGGCGCTGTCGCAGGGGTCGCCTTTCTTTGGTTACTTTCTTTGGCGAAGCAAAGAAAGTAACGTGGGCCCGGCACCCCGGGTATCAAATGCTTTTAAAAACCCGCGCCGAAGGCGCTAACACCCACAACAATATTTATGAGGTCCGCCACCCCGGATTACCGGCCCGACGGCCTTCATCCGGGCTACTCAGTGGTTCTGGCCAGCAAAGGCCCCCTGCGGTGGCCGGACTGGATTCCCGCCTCAGCGGGGGCCCGCCGAGGGGAATGACGAGGGAACAGGTAGTCACGCCCACGCGTCTGTGAGCCCCGTCAAAAACAACCAGAACCGCCAGCGCCCTCTCTCACTCCCCGTAAGGCCCCAGATAATCCAGCTTGCCTACATCCAGCCCGTGCTGCCGCAAAATGGCATGGGCCGTGGCGATATGAAAATAGAAGTTCGGCAGCACAAACGTCATCAGGTACTCGTCACCGGTAAAGGTCGCCTTGATGGTAGAGAAATCCAGCGACACTTCACGCAAATGGCTGCCATCCAGTTGCTCTGGCGTGATGGTGTCAAAAAACGCCTGCGTTTTCGCAATGCGGTTTTTCAGTTCACCAAACGTGGTTTCGCAATCGGGAAAACGCGGCACATCAATGCCAATCAAGCGGCCAATGGCGTTTTTGGATGTATCAGACGCGCGCTGTATCTGCCCGGCCAGTGGCAGCATGTCGGTGGCAATGCGTGCATGGACCAGCACTTCTGGTGGCACGCCAGCGGCTTGGGCGTGGGCTTCGGCTTTGTCCAGATAACTGGTCAGTACTTGCAGGCCCCGCTGGAACACCGGAATGGAAAGGCGATACATCGATACAGCCATGACAGCGTCACTCCTCAAAAGGTGTGCTAACGGTGGCGGCAAACCATCGAAAATTCAAGCCGTTGTCATCAGTATCGACGATTCACATCAAATTTGACGGGGATTCTGCACGCAAGCCATCACCACCAGCCCGGATGGCAATGGCTTGCGACCAGGAGGTCAGAACGCGCGGTTGGCGGGGTAGCTGCTGGTAAAGTCGTTCAGCCAGCGAAAATTGATAAAAGACATGGTGACCGAGACTTCCATGCCTTCAACAAAATGCCAGCATCCCACGGGCAAGAACAGGATTTCGCCCGGATTGAGCACACACTCCAGTGGCCGGACCCGACGCATGTCCGGAAAGCGCTGGTAATCGACGGCCCGCGCATCGACATAGGTAAAACAGTGCTCGTGGTTGTACATGCTGGCAATTTCCGTCGCCGGCACCAGCACGATGCGCTTGCGACCAATGATCTGCGCCATGAAGTTGTTGGTCAGATCATGGTGAAACGGCGTGATGGTGCCCGCTGGCCCGAACCACAGAAAACCGCTGTCAACCGAGTTGGGGTCCAGGTATTCCGGCATGGGCGGTACGTCGTTCCACAAGCTCGCGAGCGCGCTGCGGTTACGCGAATCGTTGTAGGCCGTCATGTAAAAATCGTTGGTCGGGCTTTGGGTGCGCACCAGATTCACATACTCGGCAAAGCGCATGGTTTTTTCGTGGCGCTGTTTGTCCAGCTCGTAATGCTGGTTGCTGTTGCGACCAAACTGCACTTGCACCTCGGCATTGCCGCAACGATCAGCAAAGTAGTCGAGGCTCCATTTATTCATGGCGGGCCAATGATCCATCATGCCGGTGATGATGACGGGCCGGCCGGCGGTGTAGAAATCGTCAAAAAACTCACGCGTGGACAAACGATGCCGCCGCGGAATTTCTGCCGCGCGCAGGTGTTCCAGCCGCCGCAGGTTATCGAGCACCCAGTCATGCTTGGCCATGCGGTTTTTCAGGCGTTGCGCGCCTGCCAGATAGGGGCTTTGCTGGGCGGCGTTTACTTCCACCGCAGCCACTTCAGGGTCAACTCCGCCAGAGATCATCACTTGCAGCAGATCAGCCGGGTTGCTGCCCAAGAGCAGGTTTTCGGCAATCCAGCGGCGCCATTCGTGATCAACAACAACCGTCGCTGCGGTCTGATTTAGCGTTTCCATCCATCCTCCTCGTCCGGTCGATGCCGGTTTTTGCCCATTGCTTCAAGCGCTTGAGCGATGTGGTTATGCAGCGTACTTGCTGCATCCCGACGTGGGTAGCCCCCGCCCGCCAGACGTTTGTTAAACGAGACATTCGGCCCGCCCGCTGCGCGCTGCACCCGTGCTGCGGCGTATGCTGGAACAGTGATTCATCCGGAACCAACCATGCGTTTTGCCGTTGCCCCGTGGCCCACCACCCTCAAACTGACCTCTGCCGCCTGTACCATCACGCTGGGGCTAGCCGCGCTGGTGCTGTATCACGTACTGTCCGGTACGCCGCGCATCAACCCGGCGCTGGCCTGGCTGACATTGCTGCCGCTGCTGATCTTGCTCACGAGCGCGCTCTACATCATTCGGGGCTACCGGATTGAGGGCACCACACTGATCATTGAACGCCCGTGCTTTTCGACCCGCATACCACTGACCGATCTCGTCTCTGCCCGGCTGGACCCGGCAGCCTGCAAGGGCGCACTGCGTGTGCGTGGCAATAGCGGGCTGTTTTCGTTTTCCGGTTTGTATTTCAACAAGACGCTGGGGCGATACCGGTTGTACGCCACGGATATCCGCTGCGCCGTCGTCATGGTGCTGGCAGCGCGCACCCTGGTGATCACGCCTGAATTGCCTCATGCCTTGCTGGAACACCTGCGCAGCCAACTGCCCGCTAACGCGCATGGCAGATCAGTGGATTGATGGAAATATGTATCTGCGTGTATTGAAAATACCGCATTGCTCTGGCAAAAATTGACGCGCAGCTTACCGACTGCGAGCATGGCGCCTGGTCCTTTTGTGTTGTCTATTTCATGCTGCCGCGCACTTTCTGTTTTGCTGTTTTGTGCTGCCTTGCCCTGTCTGCCCAGGCTGAGATCTATAAAACCAAAGATGCGCAGGGCAATGTCACGTTTACTGATGTGGATCCCAATGCGCCCAACCAGGTATCACAAAGCCGGGGCGCGCAAACTGCCACTGTAAGTTCTACGCGCGCGATCACCAATTTCAGCCGCTATGGCAGCTGGCGTTCTTTTCAGACCAACCAGGTCACGGTGCAGACACGCGCCCCGGCAGTAGCTGCCGGCAGCGGTTTTCGGGTGGGGACCAACATGATCGTGACCAGCAAGCATCTGGTTCACGATTGCGGCCATGTGATGATCGACAATTCACGCGTGGCCTTGCAGGTCGCGCTCAGTGGTGAAAGTGACTTGGCACTGGTGCGGGATTTTGGAAGTAGCGGCTCCATCATCAAATTTCGCAAAGATGAAGCCGCGGCTGGCGAGAACATCCTGATTGGCGGCTTTCTCTCGCCCGCCCAACCCGGTGGCAAAGCCGTGCTCAACACGGGCAGAGTACAAAACAAACCTGCGGGGACCGATGCCCACGTATTCAATGTCAGCGGTAATATCCTGACCGGCGCCAAAGGCGGCCCTATTCTGGATCAGGCGGGCCATCTGGTTGGACTGCTTTCATTCAATACCAATACCGACACGGCGTCGCACGTGATTGAGGTCACC
>JASLES010000268.1 GCA_030151005.1 Silvimonas sp. | reverse complement strand
GGCGTGCGGTGTAACCGACGTTTTCCAGATCGTTGTGCTTGCCGCCGGCGCGAACCACTTTTTGCGAGGTGGTGGCGCGGGTATACGGACGCTTGTCAAAGCCCAGGAACACGTCCTTGAACTGGTTCATGCCCGCGTTGGTGAACAACAGCGTCGGATCGTTGGCGGGGATCAGCGACGAGGAAGCCACAATCTGGTGGCCCTTCGAGGCGAAGAAATCAAGAAACTTCTGCCGGATTTCAGCTGATGTCATAGTCGTGGACGTGTTCGTAGCTAGATGGGAAACGTTCGATTGTAAACAAAAGCGCCGCCAGCGAACAGGCGGCGTACATGCTATTGCGCCTGGCGCATCACCAGCGTGCGGTGAACCAGCCACGCACACACACCGCAGACACACATTAACGTCGCCAACGGGCGGGCGCTGGGGTCTTGCCAGGCGCCCATCAAAAAGCCGACCAGCGTCGCCAGCGTGAACTGCAGACCGCCCATCAAGGCCGATGCCAGGCCCGCACGACTACCGTGATGCTTGAGTGCTGCGGCCGATGCATTGGGGCCAATAAAGCCAATGGCCGCCACAAAGAAGAACAGGCACGGTAGCAATACATATAGCGCGTCAATATGCAGCCAGGCGGTGATCAGCAGCAACAGACCGGCCAGGAAGGGCGACCACAGCGCGCGGCGTAACAGGGTATCGATATCGTTGGCTTTCAAAAACCGGGTATTGAGTTGCGAAGCCAGAATCAGGCCAAAGGCGTTGCTGCCAAATACCCAGCCAAAATGTTCTGCCGGAATGCCATGCAGGTTGATCAATACGAAGGGCGAGCCGGTGATATAGGCAAACATGCCCGCGCTAGCCAGGCCGGAACACAGCGTATAACCCAGGAACCAGCGATCCCGCAGCAGCAAGCCGTAGCCCTGCAACACGGTGCCAAGGTGCAGCGGCGCAGCCTTGTGGCGGTCAATGGTCTCGGTCAGGCCAAAGTGAATGCCAGTAACGCAGATCAGACCAAATGCCACCAGAATGCCAAACAGCACGCGCCAGCTGGCATGCACCGCCAACCAGCCGCCCAGGAGAGGGGCCAGGATGGGCGCCAGGCCCATCACCAGCATCAGCATGCTGAAGATTTTGGCAGCGGCTTGTGGCTCGCAGCGGTCCCGCACAATGGCACGGCAGATCACCATGCCGGTACAACCGCCCAGGGCTTGCAAAAAGCGGCAGGCAATCAGGGTTTCGATATTGGGCGCCAGCATGCAACCGGCGCTGGCTGCGGCATATAACAACATGCCGAAGTACAGCGGCGGTTTGCGGCCAAAGCGATCAGAAATCGGGCCGTAAAACAGTTGTCCGAGCGCAAGGCCGATGAAAAAGCTGGCCAGTGTCCATTGCACCATACCGGCCTCGGTAGCGAGGCTTTGCTGAATGGATGGAAAACTGGGCAGATACATGTCGATAGACATCGGCCCGATGGCGGTCAGCGTACCCAGCAGCACAATGGCGCCGAGCGAAAGCGGTGTTTTCTGGGTGTTTTGCATAGTTAAACCGGGTGCGATCTGGCGGGGTAACGGTGCGAGCGTAGCCCGATCTGGCAGACGCAACAAAAGGTCATGCCAATGGGAGTAGACAGGCGTTGATCAAAATTAGTTGTCATTATCACCTATTTATCCCATCCGCATCGTATCAGCACGTAATCCACTTTGATACCTCTGATTATCTGTGATAAATCTGCTTTCAAGCGCTGGATTGTTCCAGCTAACGCAATAAAAGGTATTCCCTATGGATCGCTTGCTGGCCATGCAGACCTTTGCCCGCGTGGTGGAAACCGGCAGCTTTGTGCGCGCTGCCGAGAAACTGGATATGTCCACCTCTGCGGTGTCACGCCTCGTGGCTGATCTGGAAACACATTTGAACGCACGTTTGTTGCAGCGGACCACGCGCCGGCTGAGCCTGACCGATGCCGGGCGTGCGTATTACGAGCGGGCACTGCAGATATTGTCTGATGTCGAAGAAGCCGAGGCCGACGTGGGCAACGAGGCCTCGCAACCGTCTGGCTGGCTACGCTTTACCGCGCCACTCTCGCTGGGAACACGTCACCTTGCTGATGTTTTACCCGGTTATTGCGCGCAGTTTCCGCAAGTGCATCTGGATGTTTCCCTGTCTGATCGCACGGTAGATCTGGTGGAAGAGGGCCTTGATATGGGTCTGCGTATCGCCGCCCAGTTGCCAGGGTCGTACGTGGCACGGCGCATCGCACCGATCCGCATTGTGGCTTGTGCTGCGCCGGGTTACCTGGTGCGCTATGGCACGCCCAAGGTTCCGGCAGACCTCAAAAACCATCGTGCACTTTCGTATTCTTATTTTGCCGAAGGCGATACCTGGAATTTCGAAGACATCCAGCAGCGCAAAGTGCCGGTACAGATCAAACCCGTGTTTCGTGCCAACAATGGTGACATCCTGACTGAGGCTGCCAAGGCCGGCGAGGGCGTGATCATCCAGCCGACTTTTCTGGTGGGCGAAGACCTGCGTGCCGGCCGACTGGTGCAGATCTTGCCGGGCTACACACTGCCGGAAATGTCTTTGCAAGCCATCTACCCCAGCCGCCGGCATTTGTCCGCCAAAGTGCGCTCACTGGTGGATTACCTGCAGCAAAAATGGGGCGAAACCCCGCCGTGGGATTGCTGGATGCAAGGTTCACAATCCACAGATTTTCCCTCCATTGCGAAATGACTTGCCCATGATGGAGGCGATAAAAAGGCCCGCGTTGAGCGGGCCTTTTGTTGTGGCTTAGTACGCCAGCGTAAAGCGACGCTGGATGTGCTTGCTTTGCTCGGCTTCATCGAGCATGGCGACGGCATAATCGGCAACTGAAATCTCGCTATTGCCGTTGGCATCAGCCAGCAGTTGATCGCCCCCCAGGCGGAACTGGCCGGTGCGCTCGCCCGGCTTGATCATCGCGGCGGGGCTCAAGAGCGTCCAGTCCAGCGCGGTTTCTTCCCGCAACAGGTTGAGCACATCACGCGCGCCCAATGCCGATTGCTTGTAGGCATCCGGGAAATTGGGGGTATCAACCAATTGCACGCCCGGTGTGATTTCCAGACTGCCAGCGCCGCCGACCACCAGGATCCGTTTGATCCCGGCAGCTTTGGTGGCGGCCAGAATGCTGTGATAACCAGCCACAAAGTAGGCGCGCATGGCGTCATTACCCTGGGCGTGACCACTCAGCGCGCTGATTACTGCGTCGTTGCCTTTGAGCGCTTGCGCCAGCGCGGTGGCGTCATTCACATCCAGCGCGACTGCGTTCAGGTTGGCGTGGGTGGGCAGTTTGCTGGCATCCCGCACCAGCGCGGTGACCTTGTGGCCACGTTGCAGGGCTTCTTGCAGCAGGGCGGAACCGATAAAACCGGTGGCGCCGATCAGGGCGATATTCATGATGTTGCTCCTTGTTGGTCGTTGGTGTTGGTGACAGCGTGATGGATCATCTCTATCAACTGTTCGGGGTTTTGGTAGAGCGCGCCACCAGGTACGATGCCGCTACCTTTGGACGTATGCAGAATCAGGGAGGGCACGCCAGAGACGCCAAAGCTGCGCATCAATCGTTCCGCCTCTGCCAGCGCGGCATCCAGGCCGGCAGGCGTATTTCCTTGCATGGCGGTGTTGAATGCGTCGCCATCCAGCCCGTAGCGCGTGGCGACGGCCGTGAGTGCGTCCTGGTCATCACTGCTATGGCCGTGGACGTAGCGCACTCGCTGTATGTCTTGCAGTACGGCCAGGGCTTGCGCCGGGTGTGTTTGTGCGATCAGAAACCACGCTTTGGTCGCCAGCGCGGAATCAAAACGGCGGCTGAAATCACTGAGCACCTGGTCGTAATACGCTTGGGTAAACGGTTGGCCAGTCAGCTCGGCAATGCGCTGGTCATTGCGCCAGAAGTACTCGCGCTTTTGTGC
>JASLES010000108.1 GCA_030151005.1 Silvimonas sp. | reverse complement strand
GCTTGCCGACCCTCAGTTAACCGGGCTGAGCCATTGCGCTGCGGTCATGGTGACCCGGCCTGCGCCAGCCTTGCTGTTGGGGCCACTCAACAAATCCTTCAACTGGCTCACTTCGTGCATATGTGCGGTGTAGGAGGGTGTCCCGTTGTGCCACACGAAGGGGATTTCGGGTGCCTGATTTGGCCCGAGTGTTGAGTTGGCGCCGTGGCTGTTGCCCTCCCACGTCGCCCAGACATTGCCCTGCGTGTCGGTATACGTCGATTGCTGCGATGCCGCCGGCATTTGCGACGCCAGCAGCGAGTGCATGACGTCAAATGCCCGGATTGCGCCGGTATACGCCGGGTTGGATGGGTCTGACTGGTTGTTGCGCAGCGGGGTCAGCACGCCGATGTAAGCACTTTTGGCAATCTCCATGGAACCACCCTCGGTAGAGATGGACCCATTGGAAATGATTTCGAAGTGGTACTTCTGGGTGCCGCCGTTTCCATCCAGATCTTTGGACAGTTGTGCGTTCTGGGTCACGATGTTGTCGCGCCATACCTTGGTTAACAGGTTGTCCGAACTATCTGCATACAGGTTGTAGATGTGCACGTCACCACTGCGCAGCCGGGGCATGCGATCTTGCAGGTTCTTGAAGTAGTCATGGTGCAGCGTCACGGTGTAAACACTGGACTCTTTCAGGTCCAGTGCCCCCACCAATGAGTTCTTCTTTTGCGGTGTGGCAACGCGGATGATGTCGTCCTCACTGAAACCGGCTTTACGCAGATAGTCGTACATCGGGTTGTTGGCGCGATCGGCCTCTATCGCATCGAACTCGTGCTGCATGAACGCGGGGTCTTCCGGCACGATTTCGCTCCAGGACACCGTCACGCCAGTTGTGCCACCAGTCACACTGGACGCACCTTTGATATCGGTGATGCCGTCATAGGCTTTGGTGAAGGTGCAGTGGTCGATCCACACCCCGTTCACCACACCCCCGCCATCACCGGTGGTGATGAAGTCCCAGTCATTCTTGTCGTAGTTACCTTTGGTGAGTTCATCCCATTCCCACATTTCGGCAAACTTCAGATTGCGCAGAATGATGTTGCCGCCGTTCTTGATGTTGAACTCGGCATGTTTGATGGTGGCGCCGTTTTTGGAGTAAATCGTCAGACCACTGAACGCCTGAATGTTGATCAACGACGTACCCGCCGCGCGCATGGTCGTCAGCGTGGTCGCCGGGAGGGTGGACGGGTTGTTCGACGTCATGTTGCCAGTCTGGTTTGCCGCGCCGATTTCATTCCAGCCCAGATTCAGATCTGCCGTAATTTCGATAACTTTGCACGGTGTCTTGGCGGTGGCCTTGATGTTGTTGATCGCCGCCGTAAATTCGGTGGCGTTGCCCGCTTTGCAATAGTTAGGGCTGGTTTCGGCAATGACGCCGCCGCCAGTGACGTTGGCACTTTGTGCGTAACCTTCCAGATTAAACAAAGACAGGCTGCTGCTTGGGGCTGGATTGGCCATGGCCACCGAGCTTTGGGTGAATTCCGCTACGCTGGGTGCTGGCGTGGGTGTCGGTGTCGGTGTGGTCGTGGGGGCTGGCGTTGGTGTGGCTGAAGGCGTTGGGGTGGATGGGCTTGGTGTTGCCTGGGGGCTTGGCGCTGGTTGCGCCGAGAGATTGTTCGCATCAGCATTGAGGTCGCTACCGCCACATGCACCCAGTGCCAGTGCGGCGACAAGAACAGATACATAAATGGTTGATTTGCGATGCTGATGGTGCAGATCGTACATGGAAATCCTCCTGTTTTTATTTGGTTTTCTTTGAATCTTGATGGTCAAGTCAGAGATGCAAAGTGAAACAATTGTGGAGGGGCCAGACACGGTGATCCCAGCGCAGAACAGCGTCAGGACGGAAAAAATCAAATCGCAGCGAAAAGAGATGACGTGATGCCGGCAAAAGTCAGGCTTTCATGCCTTTGTCATCATCCGTATGTTGCAGATTGAACACGGTAAGTCTAAATGGGCCAGATATTGGCTAGATGAAAGAAACGGGCCATGGCCCGTTTCTCTGGTGATACAAACGCGGGTGGATCAAAACACAATATGGGTATCGCCACCACCGCGCCCGGCAAGTTGTACGCTCCGGCTTTGAGTGCGGTCATCCAGTGTCGCGTTGATCTTGTATTTGCCTGCCGGCAGCTTGGCGTAGAGATACGGGCCGGTGGTGGTGGTATCAAGCACCACATCGCCCTTGGTATTGGCGATCTGTACCTTCACGCCGGACTGGAACTCCCCACCCTTGCCGGTAAACAGCACATGCAGGTTGTAGTCACTGCGGGTGGATTTGAGCTGGGCCATTTCTTCATCGCCCACGCCGCCGGTGACAAAACTGCCCCCGTTTTCGGTTTGTTGCGGTTGCAGTGCTTGTGCCATGTCTTCGGCAAGCGCCTGGCCGGTGTAAATGGCCAGGGGCAGGGCGCACAGCGCCAGAAGGGACTGGATGCGTGTCATGGTGTGTTCTCCTTGTCGCGTTTTTTCGCTATGAAGGGCCAATGACCCTGTTCATTGGACGCAAAGAACCCGGCTGAGGTTGCATCGTCTTTGCCGCAAGCTGTTGTAGGAAGATGCCGGCAAAATATGAAAAAACCGGCCCTTGGGCCGGTTTTTCGGTGCAACTTGCTACTTGCTGGCAGATCAGCGCGTCAGGGTCCCTGTCGGCGAGATCATGGTCAGTTCGACAAAGTTGGACCCCAGTCGGCGCTTGTCTGAAAAGTCGACGGTAAAGCCGCCCAGATCAAACTTGCGCATGTTCGACAGCGCGTTGTACACGCTGGCGCGGGTCGGATTTTTGCCGGCGCGCTTGATGGCCTCGGTCAACAGACGCGCAGAGATATATCCTTCCAGCAAGGCGTAGCTCGGGTAATCGCCGGTTTTCAGGAAGGGCTCAGCATCTTTCTGGAAATCCCGGATCAGCTTGAGCTGCGCATTGGTCGGTGCCGGAAACACCTGCGACAAGCCAATGCCATGCGCGGTGCCGACACCAACGGCCTTGGTGACTTCGTCATACTGGATGGGTGACAGCCCATACAGCTGCGACGTGCCGCCCAGCGCCTTGTATTGCTTGGTGAACGTGGCCGCCGGCTTGGAGATCGCGACCATCACGATCGCTTCCGGATTGATTTTAGCCAGCGCTTGCGCGGCGCCATTGGTGTCGCCTGAAGTCTTGTCGTACCAGGCTTCACCGGCCAGCGTCAGCTTGCGTTTGGCCAGTTCATTCTTGAGCGCGGTGTAACCGGCTTCGCCAAAACCATCTTTTTGTGCAACCACTGCAATGCGGGTTACGCCAAGGTGGTCATTGAGCAAAGACACAATGCGCTCAATCTCGTCGGTATAACTGGCGCGGGTCTGGAAGAAATACGGGCTGCCTGGTGTGCGGATGCTGTCGGCACCAGAATATGCGCCAACCAGCGCAATACCGGCGTTATCCAGCAATTTGGCCTTGATCAGTTCTTGCATCGGCGTGGTGCCGTAATAACCAATCAGAGCGACAGCGTTTTCTTTATCAATCAGGTCGTGCGTGTTGGCCAGGGTGCGGGTAGCGTCGTAGCCGTCGTCGCGGGTGATCAGGTTGATCGGTTCGCCGTTGATGCCGCCCTGGGCATTAACGCGACCAAAGTAGATAGAAGCGCCCAGCGCCAGAGCTTTGCCGGTGTCGCCGGCCAGCCCGGATGTGGGAACAGACTCACCGATATTGATGTCGGCCTGTGAGGTAGCCGTGGCCATCAATGCCAGCGTGAGCAGGACATTGCGCAGAATCATGGATCTCCCCCAACTTCTCTTGTTTTTTGTGGACTTCGTGTAAAACCGTGGACCCGATTTCTTCAAGTCATCCTGGTTTAACATTGGGTGATGTTATAGTGGCGACTCGCGTCTGGAAAGGAAATGACATGCGGCGTGGCGTTTATGCCGGTAGCTTCGATCCGGTGACTAACGGTCACCTCTGGATGATTGAACATGGCGTCCGTCTGTTTGACGAGATGGTGGTCGCTATCGGTGAGAATCCTGACAAACGGTACACCTTCAGCGTGGACGAAAGACTGGCCATGTTGCGTGAGGCTACGCAGCATTTGCCGAACCTGCGCGTGGAGTGTTTCGAGAACCGCTTCCTTGTCGATTACGCGCGTGACCTGAATGCGGACTACATCATCCGTGGCATCCGTGAGGCCGCCGATTATGAGTTTGAGCGCAAGATGCGCTACGTCAACGCCGATCTGGCGCCGCATATCGACACCATTTTCCTGATGCCCCCGCGTGAGATCGCAGAGGTCAGTTCCACCATGGTCAAGGGCCTCGTGGGGCCGGCTGGCTGGGAAGATGTTGTAGGGCAATATGTGCCCGAGCCGGTGTTCAAACGCTTGCTGGCCTTGTCAGGTCGGCAGCGCTAGCCTGGCTGTTGTCAGACAGCAACAACCGACCGGCGGTTACAGGGAAAACACTCCCGGCTGCCGGTTAATTTTTTGTGTCAAAGAACATGCTGCCCGATCGGCGGCATGACTAATGGATAGTGTGTTAGATGCCTGATATCGCCAGTTACAGCAATCGGCTCGCCAAGAATTTCAAGCGTCTTTCCAAGTGGGCGCGGCGTGAGGACCTTACTTGCTTTCGTCTTTATGACCGGGATGTACCAGAGTTTCCGGTCATCGTGGACTGGTACGACGGTCACGTGCAATTGCAGGAATACGATACCGGCTGGGTGCAGACTGAAGGTGCCCATGAAGAATGGCTGTCGGACATCTGGTATGCCACGGCGGACGCCCTGGGCATTGATGAAGATCTGGTTGCCATCAAGACCCGCGCACGCCAGCGGGGCGTGACGCAATACGAGAAGAACGAAGCCGAAGGCGAACAGTTCGTGGTGTCCGAACGAGGCCTCAAGTTTCTCGTGAATCTGGATGCCTATCTGGATACCGGTCTTTTTCTGGATCACCGCAACACCCGCCAGCGGGTGCGCGAAGAAGCCGCCGGCAAGCGCGTGCTGAATCTCTTCTGTTATACCGGCTCGTTCAGCGTGTATGCCGCTGCCGGTGGTGCCAAAGCCACTACGTCGGTGGATCTGTCCAATACCTATCTGGACTGGACCGGCCGCAATATGGCGCTGAACGGCTTTGAAGGCCCACAGCATCGTCGCGTGCGCGGTGATGTGTTGCAGTATCTGGAAGAAACGCTGGATGGCGGCTGGAAATACGACCTGATCATTCTTGATCCGCCATCGTTCTCCAACTCCAAGAAAATGCAGGGCGTGCTGGATGTGCAGCGTGACCACCGCTGGATGGTGGAAAGCTGTCTGGACATGTTGCATCCGGGCGGCGTGCTGTATTTCTCCAACAACTTGCGCACCTTCAAGATGGATGAGGCGCTCAAACCGTTGTGTCAGGACATCAGCGAGCAATCGGTGCCGGAAGACTTCCGCAACAAGCGCATTCACCAGTGTTTCCGCTTTCAGAAATAACCTGAAATGACATTGAACAGGGTCAGCGGTGTGGCTGGCGAGCCATATGGCATTGACCCTGACGCCGGCTCGGCTTACAGTCGCGCCATTGTGCCGTGTTGATGTGTTGCCGTGAAAAAAGCGTTATTTATCTGCCTGTTAGCTGTTTCCGGTCTGGCCCTCGCGGGAGCCCAGAAGGAAGAAGCGTTGTCCACGTCCGTGCAATCGGCCATGGCGCGTTCGGTTGGTGATGGCATTCAGCCGCGGCTGGTGTTTGATAGCAAGGCAGAAGGTGATGCCTGGCTCAATGAAATGTCGGCCCGGCTGGTCAAGAAAGTGCCGGACGAATTCATGCGCCGCAAACTGCTGACCGCAGTGCAATACGAAGCCACCCGCGCCGGGCTGGATCCGCAGATGGTGTTGGGGCTGATCAACGTGGAAAGTGGTTTTAACCGCTACGCACTCTCTAGCGTCGGTGCGCGCGGGTTGATGCAGGTTATGCCATTCTGGGTGCGCCAGATTGGCAGCGCTGACCAGAACCTCTTTGATATGAACACCAATCTGCGTTACGGCTGCACCATCCTGCGTTATTACCTGGATGTCGAGAACGGCGACCTGTTTCGGGCTCTGGGCCGTTACAACGGCAGCCTGGGGCGGCCAGAGTACCCGAACATGGTGTACGGCTCCTGGAAGAACCTGTTTGCCTGGAAAGACATTGGCGGCAATATCGCCAGCAAATAGCGTGTCTGGTTTTCCAGCCAACAAAAAACCCGGCGATGACCGGGTTTTTTGTTGGCTACGGCATGACCGTGCACTTAGTGCGGCAACTCATCCGGCTTGAGCAAACGCAGATAGCCACCGGACAGATCAACCAGACCATCGTCGACCCACACGTTCAACTGCTTGTTGACCGATTCCCGGCTGGAACCGACCAGGTTGGCGATTTCCTGCTGGGTGAGTTTCAGATCAATCAGCACGCCACGATCGGTCTGGTCCCCATGTTGTTCACCCAACTGGCGCAACATTTTGCCCAAGCGTTGCGGCAGGTTCAGGAACAAGGTGTCTTGCAACAAATCGTCGGCAGAGCGCAGGCGCTGGCACAGCGCAGCGATCAACTGACGCATGACCTTGGGATGGGACTCCAGGTACTCCATCACCGATTCGCGACGCAACACCAGCAGCTCGCACGGTTCCAGTGACTCAACACCGGCGGAGCGCAAGCCGCCATCCAGCATGGCCAGTTCACCAAAGACCTCACCGGCCTCCAGCAGGCTCAGCGTGGCCTCGCGGCCGTCATCAGTACTACGGACCACTTTGAGGCGGCCATGCAGCACGGCATACATTTCATCGCCGGTCGTACCTTGCGAAATCACGGTTTGCTTGGCGCGGACAGTGCGCAATTCCGCATGCTGCGCCAGGCCTTCCAGCTCTTCAGGCGTCAGCTCGCAAAACAGGCTGCTGCCGGACAGGAGTTTTGCTTTATCCATATGAATTCAGGCGGGTTTTGTTGGAACGCGCTCATTGTGCACCAACACCGCGCCGCTGTCGCTCATCTTGGGTGCCGTGCCATTGTCATTATTGACGGCCAGGGTGTGACTTAGTCAGCCACGGAGACGATCACCGGCGTGTGATCGGACGGGCGCTCAACCCGGCGCGGGTCTTTGTCGATCACGCAGGCGGTTACTTGATCCTTCAGCGCTTGCGAGACCAGCAGGTGATCAATGCGCAAACCGGCGTTGCGCTTGAAACCGTACATGCGGTAATCCCACCAGCTGAAGGATTTTTCCGGCTGGTCAAACAGGCGGAATGAGTCCGTCAGGCCAAGCGCCAGCAATTGCCGGAAGGCCGAACGTTCCGGGCCGGATACCAGCACCTGGCCTTCCCACTTGGCCGGGTCATGCACGTCGCGATCTTCTGGCGCGATATTGTAATCGCCCGCCAGGATGAGCTTGGGATACGTCACCAGTTCTGTTCGCAGCCAGTCGGTAAACGCCTTGAGCCAGGAAAGTTTGTAGAGGTATTTGTCGGAATCCAGGCTCTGCCCGTTGGGGATATAGGCACACACCAGACGCACGCCATTGACGGTGGCGGCAATCACGCGTTTTTGTTCATCGGCAAAGCCGGGAATGTTGATGCTGACATCGCTGAGCGGTGCGCGGGCAATGATGGCCACGCCGTTGTAGGTTTTCTGGCCAGCAAATACCACATGAAAACCGGCGGCTTCAATCTCGGCCTGCGGAAACGCCGTGTCTTCCAGCTTGGTTTCCTGGATGGCCAGCGCGGTAATGCCAGGATTGGCGGCGAGCCATTCGAGTACCTGCGGCAGGCGGATTTTCAGACTGTTCACATTCCAGGTGACAAATTGCATGGCCAGGGTCCACAAAAACAAAGCGCCGTAGACACGGCGCATTGGTTGAAATCAGAAGGGTGCGCGCACCAGCGGGCAACTCAGTGCGCTGGCGGTACGACATGATAACCGGCCTTGTCCAGAACGGCTTGCCAGAGTGTCAGGTCCCAACCTTTATAGACGTCCGGGCCTACGGCCAATACCGGGAGCGGGCTGTTGGTATCGTTGGTGGTTTTGTAAAAGGTCAGCACTTCTTGCTGCGAATTGGTGATGGAGTGCAACTCGTACGGCACCTTGTTGCTGTCCAGTAACTCTCGCGCAGAAATGCAGGGCGGGCAGTTATCCACCACAAACAGGCGAATGCCCGATTTGGCCGCTGCCGCGGCGCTGGCGCTGCGCCCATCGGTCACATTGGGCTTGATGGTGCGCTGGGTATTTTGCGGGAAGATAGGGCGGTCACTGTAATGCAGGTTGCCGGCGTCATCACGCCATTGGTAAACCGCTGCCGCTTGTGCGGCCAGACAACTTGCTGCGAAACAGACTAAAGCCAGTGCGGAAACTCTGTTTTTCATAGGCGCAATTATGCCTTATGCAAGCGACATCAGTCAGGGGTAAAACTGCGCATTCAGCGGCGCTGAATGGCCAATATCACCTTGTTTTTGTTGACGTTTAGTGTCAGCAACCAGTCACTGCGCGCTTGTGTGCAAAAAGGCAGCGCGGTACGGGTTTGCCATTGTCCGGCTGGGCCCGGCGCAAAATGAAATCGATTGGGCCCCATATCCATGCCGGCCATTTGCCAACTGGCTGTGGCGGAGCGCAATGGCGTGCCAGTGAGCGTCAGGCTGAATGGTCGCGCAGGCGTAATGGGCTGATCGCTCTGAATGCGATAGGTATGCTCTGCCAGCGTGAAATCGCAGCCGCTGGCCAGATCGGCACACGCCAGGGTGGGCTGTGCCGTGGTTGGCTGGATCGGTAACCAGCCTTGATTCCATGCTACAAAAAACGCGGTCGCCAGCACGGCAAAACCGCCGCTCAGGAAACCGCGCCAGTTCATTGCCAGGCTCCGGACAGCAAGGCCACACCATGTGCGCCATGCTGCTGCGCCTCTTCCACATCAGTTGGCGCAAGCCCCCCAATGGCGTACAGCGGAAACGGCCAGCCTTGCCCACTTAACGCCGCAAAGCCGGCCCAGCCGAGCGGTGCCGCACCGGGGTGGCTGGCGGTGTCTTTCACATGCCCGGCCACGGCGTAATCCACGCCGATGTGTTGTGCCTGCGTGAGTTCGGTCGTGTTGTGAGCCGATGCCCCGACCCAATCGAGACCACGCGGACGGGCATCCAGCGTGGCCGCCTTGCGGGCAGACAGATGCACCCCGTCTGCGCCCAGTTCGCGAGCCAGGTCAATGTGATCGTGCAGGAACACGCGCGCATCGTGAGCACGTGCCCGCTGGAGTACCTCACGGGCCAGTTCTGCATAGGCGGTGGCATTGAGTTGTGGCTCTCGCAAAATCAACCAGCGCAGGCCCTGTTCAAGGGCTTGATCCAGCCGCGCCAGCCATTCGGCCTGCCCCAGCAGCGCCACGGCCGACAGGGCTAACGTGGCGGGCAACTGCAACCCGCGCATGATCGGGCCGTTGGCAGGCAGGATGGGGGAGACCGTCAGTGCGCGATTGGCTTGCCACGCAAACTGCTGGCCTTCCCTGGACTGAATCTCCCCTTGCCAGGCCGTGACGCAAAAGAAATGCAGCCGGACCGTGGCATGCGGGTAGGTGAAAGTCTGGGTTAACCAGGAGTGGGCCGCCGTGATGGTGATCCCCATTTCCTCGAAGAGCTCGCGCGCAAGGGCTTCCAGCGCGGTCTCACCGGCCTCCAGTTTGCCGCCTGGAAACTCCCAGAATCCGGCAAACGGTTTGCCTGCCGGACGGCTTCCCAGCAAAAACTGGCCATCCGGTTTCACCAGAATGCCTACAGCCACATCGACAATGTGTACGGGATTATTCATGGCGTGACTCCGCTGGCGCTGTCCATGTAGGCAAGTGGGAATAAAACATCTAAGATCATCTTTGCTTTTGCCATTAGTAAGTATTGGCCTCAACGTTCAAACCGTTCAGAACCGGCGCCCAATCG
>JASLES010000479.1 GCA_030151005.1 Silvimonas sp. | reverse complement strand
GCTTGCCGCCGGGCCACTTCAAGAATGGAGTGAGAGCTCCAACTGACTCTGTTTCGACTGACTTCAACTCCCTCTCCCATCATATTTGTACCAGTTAGCCTTGAGCAACTGGTGGGCTACGGCAACCATGCGTTTGTTATTCTACCAAGAGCTGTGTCCTTGCTCTTGGTCAGGTTTTAACTCTTTCTCCGCTGTGGTTCCTTCGCATGGGTCTACTTCCTGTTCGAGCCTAATTGTCGATGTTCCTTTCTGACCAGTAGCAGACGTTCGCGAGCATATGACTTAACCTTTGCTTTGGCCGAAAAACCGTCGGATGATCTCTGATCTGACGGTCAGCAAACTGTGTATGTTTGCTCTGTGTTGCGACTTAGGACACTCGCCATTTGTTGGTATTTCTTCTATTGAAATTAATTTGGCAAATGGCTTGCCCCAACCTATTGGCTTGGAGAAGCCTACGGCAGAAGGGTTGGTACATCCGCCGGCGAAAGACAAATGCGGATAGTTCGTTTGATAACCCGTCTCTGCCCCCTTTTAAGTCAGAACAGTCACGGCTCTGGAGCTTGTTGGACAGCTTGGCGGCCTTGAGCATTCCGTTGCAGACGCACAATCCTTTCCGCTTTTTCCGTCTCCCTATCAACACGGGATTTGACCATGTCAGCAGGAATCAATGTCAGCACGACAGCCCAAAGTTGCCACAGGGTCAGTATGCCCAATGTCGTGTAAGAAATGCCTCTGAATTGCGCGAGATGGGTAAGCGCCCATGGCCACTGTTTGATCATTGGGGCCACCAAGCCAATGATCAATACGCATGCGAGCACAGCGGTCGAGTGAATAGCTGGAGAGAAAAGCTTGCTGGGCCCACCGGCTTTTGCCGCCTCGGCAGGCTGATCTGCATGACGAACCGCAAACTTCAGTCGATCTGGAAAAATGATCGCCATCCACGCGCCCACAACGGCAAAAACAATGGATGCAGTCGTGCGCAATGCCTCGTAAAGCGGCCACTGCTTTTCGAAGGGGATATTACGGCCGCACATGAAGAACACTGCGATGCATGCCAGAAGAGAGAGCGCTGCGATGCATTTCAATGTCCGCCTAAGCCAGGTACTCATGACGCATAGTCGAGAATGGTGGCGCGATGATTGCGCAGTTCATTATAGAGGGAGGACAGCCGCACAATTTCGAGGTTCTCACGGATAGGATTAATGGTTATCTTGCCTTGGGCGCGGCCACGTCCTAGCCATACTGGACTTGAGTTACCCTGAACAACAAAGCCATAGTCTTCCCAACTGCCTTCGACGGCGTCTTCGTTTTCCCACTCTTGGTAGATGGCGTTCAACTCATCAAGACTAGGCGTGTATTCTGCAAAGTACTCTACATCAATGACACCTTGTCTTTCAGGTTGATCAGCCAAACCAAACCCGGTGAGCATTTTTTGCCAAAAATCCCTGTTGTCGCGAAAGGTGATATCTAGAGCTCTTCGTCGGGCAATCTTCCGGATCCGGTTTACATTATCGCGAAGGAAGGCAATATCTCCATCTTTCTTGATGGATCCAATACGAAACCGGGGACTCATTTCAGTGGCAGGGTCTCCTGCGTTCTGAGCATATCCAAGAATTTTGTGTTCTTCTGGTGCGTTAACATCGAAGACAACAAACTTGCTGAACTGAGCGAGAAAGGTTTCTACATACCGCATGAGGTTATCTTGGCCGGTCGTACGATGCTGAAAACGCAATGTAGCAAGCTTATTCTCCCGTGGCATAAACCAGAAATAGGTCGCGAACCCCGGCTTGTTGCCCTCACCAATCTGTACCCCTTCGACCACGTCGGCAGCCCCCACGGGGCTGGTGACATTCAGGGTGGCAACGGCGCCTGCGGTAGAGGGCGTTTCATTCCAGGTACAAAGTAGAAAATCACCGTTCTCTTCGTGGATATCATAAATATAAGTAGGCAAAAGGCTTTCGTTCTCTGCGATTTGCATGATATTGGTTTCATCGCGGGTCTTCCCCGCCACCCACGTATTCAGATCGGTCAGTATTTCAGCACATTGCCCATATTCGGGCTCGGCTCTTCGCGGACCAGTATAGAAACCGCATTTATCAATTTCGTGCAAAGTAATCGAAAGTTGCTCTGGCATGGGACTGAAAAAGGTGTAAACGAAAAATCTTAGTGTAAGACCGTCCGTCTGTCAGAAAAAGCCCTACATCAGCAAAGTGACCCATCCGATACAGTCTGTTGGTACCCGGATCAGTATTGCGATTGTCGCGAGCCAATAGGGCGGGTAAATCGCGAAACTATAGAGTGCCCGGTTCGATTCCCATTTTGTCAGCAAGAGAGAGTGGGGGTAACTATGGGGGTAACTTTTTCTCGATCTCTCTGAATAAAATCAAGCATCATTGCGGGATTCATGCATGTTTCGATTCCGACCTCGGCACCAGACTCCCTTCCAAAGAAGTCCAAGGAAGGCTCAAAACCCCAGAAGAATCAACGCTTCTGGGGTTTTTTGTTTTCCGGAAAGACTAGATTTGCTAGTCAGTCGGTCACGGATACGAACATACCGATCTATTTATCAAGAAAATCCGGCAACTGGATGCCGTCGCACACTGAGGGCAACGGGGGAGGGTGTTGTTCCTTGCCCCCGTTGTTATGGCGAGGTTTGCCGCAGATCAGAAACGTGCTTCCATCCCCACATGGAATGACTCGCTGCGGCCGGTCTGGTTGTCCAGTGTGCAGCTGTAATCCAGCGTGAACGCCATGTCGTTACGCAACTGCAGTTTGGTGCCCAGGTCCAGTTGCCACTGGTTACGCTGGGCCTGTTGTGGGTACACGCTATACACCGGCCCCAGCGCGCCCAGGTCGGCGTAGCTCATATTGGCTTGATCGCCGCCTTCAAAGTGGTGCTGGAACTCCAGTTGCCCACGCGGCAACCAGCGGGCGGAGCCCACGTCATAGTTGCCTTCGCCGCGCAGCCCCAGCTTGCCCGTGGTCATCTTGATGGTCTGATCGGCGTAGTTCAGCGCACTGACCCCTGCTGCGTTTTCGGTGTAGCCATCCAGCTTCGCGCTCATCAAATCCAGACGGCCATAGGGGGTGATCAGCCAGTGCGGGTTGCGCAGCTGATAGCCGCTGACCAGTGAGCCGAAGAACTGCGAGCCATTGCGAGAGCCGGTGGCAAAACCGCCAGTGTCAGTGATGTAGCGATCCAGATCAAAATTGATGGCACCGTAGCCGATCACGCCATCAATAAATAGCAGGTCCATGGGGCGGTAAGAGCCATAGCCCACGGCAACGGTGGTGCTGCCGGTGCTCTTGCTGCCATTGTCGCCCACATCGCTGGTATCCCGGCTGTAGCCGCCGCCTACACCCAACGTCAGTTGATCGTTGACGTGGTAATCGCTGCCGAGGCTGATGCCGTCAGTGTGGAAGTGGAAATGCTCTTGATAGCTATTGCCGTCACGCTCACCCAGATTGATATTGCCACCCACCCAGAAAGTCAGGTCCTGGCGTTCTGCCGGCGCGCTGGTTGTCTTGGCCGGCTTGCAGAGGTTGATATCGTCGGCATTCGTTGGGCTGCGATCTTTGCCTGGCGTGCGCGCGCAGTCGGCGGGCGGGGTTGCTGCCGCCCCATTGGCCCTGGATTCGCCCTGGACGCCAAACGAACTGACCGCCAGATCGAAACTGGATTTCCCCCAGCCATCGGTATGCAGGCTTTCCAGGCGATGGTTGAAGTTATCCAGTTGTGCCGTTGCAAAGCGGCGGGTGGCATCAGCCTGCGCGGCCAGCAAGCCGATCACTTCTGCATCGTGTGATGGATCAAGCCGCGCGTTCACCGTGACCGTTGCCGTACCCTGGCTGGTTCCATAGGCATTGGAGAGCGCATAACCAATCGCCGCCGATCCCACAAAGGTGGTGGTGGAGGCATACACAATGGTATTGCCCTGTACCGTGGCCGTGCCGTTGGCTGGTTGTGCAGTGATGATCAGGCCGGTGAACGGGCCACCGGTAGCGGCAGCGCCCACGTCCAGTGTCAGTGTCTGGCCGGATACTGCGGTCCCGGTCACCGGGCCCAGCACCGGTGCTGGCAGCGTGACCTGCAGCGTCACCGTGGCGGCCGCCGAGGTACCTGCCGCATTGCTGGCCGTATAGCTAAAGCTGTCGGGCCCGCTATAACCGTGGTTTGGCGTGTAGGTCACAGTCGGGTTACCGGCAGCTACGGCCTGCCGCACCGCCACCGCCGCGCCGCTGGAAGCCCCGTTGATGGTCAGCGAGCCATGCTGCGGCAGCGTCACGATCGTCAGAGAGGTAACCGGCCCGCCTTGAATGGCCAGCGTAATGGCATTGGCCGCACTGTTGGAGACCACGGTCGTGGCCTGGGCCTGCGGGGCGGGCAGCATCGGGTTGACCGTGATGCTGACCGTGGCCGGGGCCGATGTGCCGCTGGTATTGGTCGCGGTATAAGTAAAGCTATCCGTACCGTAGTAGCCCGCCGTGGGCGTGTAGCTCACGGCCGTGCCATTGATGGCCACCGTGCCATGCGCAGGTGCAGTGGGCACAGCCACACTGACCGCCGCCCCGCCCGTCAGCGTCAGTGGCACTAGGTTGTTGCTGCTGTTGAAGGCTACGGTGCTGTTGACAGCACCAGCCACGGGGATGGCCTGACCCATTGTCACGGTGTAGTTGTGAGTGCCGCTAAAGGGCGCGCCGACGCCGGTCGAGGCGTCCCGCGCCTGGATGGTGAAAGCAAAAGTACCGGCCGCAGTGGGGGTACCCGAAATTGCACCCGTCGTTGCGTTGAGTGACAACCCGGTTGGCAGAGTGCCGCTCACCACCGAGTAGCCATACGGCGCGGTGCCCCCACTGGCGCTGACGGTCTGGGAATAAGCCACCCCCACCAGCCCGCCTGGCAGCGTGGCCGGGTTAACGGTCACGACCGCCAGCGCGATGGTCATTGTGAATCCGTTACTGGCTGTGGCGCTGGTGTGGTCAGTGACTGTGAGGGAGAGATTGTAAGAGCCGCTGGCCGTGGGGGTCCCCGATACAACGCCCGTGTTGGGGTTCAGTGTCAAACCCGCTGGCAACGGGCCGCTGGTGATCGAGTAAGTGTACGGCGCAGTGCCCCCCGTACCCGTTATGGTCTGGCTATAGACCACGCCCACGGTCCCGCCCGGCAGACTGAGCGGGCTTAACGCCAGCACCCCGGGGGTGACGGTCACGGTGATGGTCTGCGGCGCAGATGTCCCGCCTGCATTGGACGCCGTATAAGTAAAGCTGTCCGGACCCGCGTATCCCACAGCCGGGGTGTAGCTGATCGAGGTGCCATTGGCCGTCGCCGTACCGTGGCTGGCCGCCGTGGCAATCGCCACGCTGGTGGGCGTGCCCCCCGAAATGTTCAGCGTGACCGGGTTGCTGGTACTGCCGTAGCTCACCGTCACGCTGACGGGACCCGCAATCGGCGGATTCACGTAGGAAAACTGGTCCGCAGACGTCGTCGAACTGGTGCCAGCGGGTGTGGTCACCGTGATGTCATAGACACCTGCGCCATTGGCGGGGGAAGTCGCCGTGATCTGGTGATCATTGCTGAAGGTAAAGCTCGCGGCCGTCGCGCCAAAACGCACCCCGGTCGCACCGGTAAAGCCGGACCCCGTCAGGATGACACTGGTCCCCCCAGCGAGTGGGCCGGCAGTGGGCGAAATACCTGAAATACTGGGTGCGGCCAGATAGGTAAACTGATCCGCACTCCTGAAAGAACTGGTGCCACCGGGCGTCGTCACCGTGACGTCTACCGTACCGGCAGAGCCAGATGGTGCGTTGACCGTGATGGTCGAATCGTTGAGAACGGTCAGCCCTGTGGCGGCCACGCCGCCAAACCGCACGGACGTCGCGCCCGTAAAGCCAGTACCCGTCAAGGTCACCGCGGTACCGCCCGCCGCCGGGCCCGAGCTGGGCGCAACGCTATTCACCGTTGGCGGCGCAATGTAGCTGAACTGCGCCGAACCCGCGGTACTGGCCCCGCCCGGATTGATCACGGAGATATTGACCAGGCCGGCCGTGCCTGCGGGCGAAATGGCGGTGATCTGGTTTGCACTGTTCACTGTAAATGAACTGGCATTGTTACCGCCAAACTGTACCTGGCTGGTGCCATTGAAATTGCTACCACTCAGGGTGACCGAAGTCCCCCCGGCCGTCGGGCCACCCGCAGGCGAAACACTATTTACAATCGGGGCTCCGATAACAAATGTCACCTGGGCGGGCTCGAACGTGTTGCCGTAATCCGGGGTGAGGTAATAGGTATATGTGACTCTGCCGTTGGCCTGGAACTGGGTATCCAGATTCGCTTGAAACGTCAGCGTCTCCGATGTGAAGTTGGCCTCGTCGGTGGTGGCAGAGAAGGCGGGGCTGATGGCCCCCGTGCCGCCAGTTGACGTGCTATAAAAACCGCCATTCCCGACGCCATCAAAATATGGATCGCAGCTATTCGCGCCAAAATACGGATAGACATTGGTCCCGTTCGAATGGCTGACGAACAGCGTACAACTCACCGAAGCGGAGGCCGCTGCAGAGACCAGGACACCCATGATCGCGACCACACCCAACTGTCGCACGCCCGATAGCGCACGCCCCACCCGCGCCGTGACCCGCTGGGCCGCCCGGCTGATTTCCCCTGATACACCCATGTTTCTCCTCACCTGCCTGTTCTTGTATGCGGTTGATTTTTTGATTTGCGTATTCCGGCGTGCCTTGAGGCTCCTGCAGCGCAGGCGTTCAAGTGTGTCTATCCAGAAGCCGGACGCACGCGCGACAAGAGCGGGGTGCCGACCCGCATCTTGCTGTTTTTTTAGTGATTTATGATCGCCGTGGATGCTAGTGGCATGAAAAGCACCGGGTCAAGCGATGGGTTTTTTTTGGGGGCAT
>JASLES010000073.1 GCA_030151005.1 Silvimonas sp. | reverse complement strand
TCGTGTCCAGAATTTCCATGAACGTGGCGAACGAGAGCGCCACGGTCATCATGCCCAGTTTGCCGCCGTGTAATGGCGCCGGGCTGGGTGCAACCGCCTGAGTACTGGCAGTCATGGTTCGCCTCCAGACGGAGTTTGCCCGTCATGGCCACCCACAAGGCGGCCACAACCGGCTATTGCTATTGAATAACGGTAAGAATCCAGCGGTTTTTCCGGCTGACAACCCGACGCACAAACGGCAAGCGCAGCGGCTCGGGCACGAGCGCGGTCAGTGCCATCAGCACGGCCAGCCCGGTCCACGAGCGCACCTGCTGCCGGGCAGGCGCGTGATGGTCAGCGTTGCAGATCACTTGCCCAGGTTCTTGCGTACGATGCTGTCGGCCAGCTTGTCGGCGTCCTGCATCGGTTGAGTGAACGCTTCCGTACTGAACAGCGGTTTGTTTTCCGGCGCGGCAGACAGCACGGCACCGTCACGATTGTGGGTATCCACATCCACCACCATGGACAAACCGACGCGCAGCGGGTGGTCGGTCAGGTCTTTCTTGTCCAGCTCGATACGCACCGGTACGCGCTGCACTACCTTGATCCAGTTACCCGTGGCGTTCTGTGCTGGCAGCAAGCTAAATGCGCTACCCGTGCCTGCGCCCAGACCCACCACCTTGCCGCTGTACTCCACCTTGCCGCCGTAGATATCCGCAGTCAGCTTGGCCGGCTGGCCAATGCGGATATTGCGCAGTTCGGATTCCTTGAAGTTGGCATCCACCCAAACTTGATCCAGCGGCACGATGGACAACAGCGATTGTCCCGGGGTGATGCGAGCGCCAACTTGCACGCCGCGCTTGGCCACATAACCGGAAGCCGGGGCGACGATGGCGTTACGCTGCACCGACAACCAGGCTTGTTCAAAGTTGGCGCGAGCACGCAGCACCGTCGGGTTGTTGGGGATGTCTACGCCATCAATGGCGGCATGCGCGGCGGCAGCTTGTTTCTCGGCCACATCCAGCGCGGCCTTGGCGTTTTCGACCGAATCTTTGGCGTGGGATACTTCTTCGCTCGACACGGTGTGGTCAGCGGCCAGCGGTGCACGGCGATTCAGATCGTCTTGAGCGCGGGCCAGATCGATCTTGCGTTGCGCCAGGGCGGCGTCGTATTGCGCGGCGTTGGCATATTGCTGGCGCAACTGGCGCACAGAGTCGCCCAGGGCCGCTTCGGCCTGGGCCAGTGCCACTTTGGCGTCAACCGGGTCCAGCTTGACCAGTTCTTCACCGGCCTTCACAAACTGGGTTTCGTCCGCGCGGATCTCAGTCACGGTACCGGTCACCTGGCTGGTCAGTGTCACCAGATTGCCGCCTACGTACGCATTGTCGGTTTCTTCACGTTGCGACAGCACGGTCGCGTAATAGATGCCATAGCCAATGCCTGCCAGCACAAATACGGTGGTCAGGATCGCCATCACCGGCTTGCGGCGCTTTTGCTGCTCTGCCGGTTGGGCTGCGTTGGTTTCGGTGGTCATTTGCAAATATCTCCGGATTCAAATTCTTTTTTGGTTTACCGGGCCGGCACTCATGCCAGCCCTGTCATTATTTGGCCTGGGCTACCGTATCGGCCGGCGCTTCATAACCGCCACCCAAGGCGTGGGTCAGGCCGATTTCAGCGGCGAGCTGGCGGTTTTTCAGAATCAGCAACTGTTCCTGGATCAACAACACCGGCAATTGCGCCCGCAGCACGGAACCTTGATCGGTCAGGCCGTTCTGCATGCGGCGTTGCTGGTTGTCGCGCACGGCTTCAGTCGCACGCAGATAGGCCGTCATGGCTTTTTCCTGATCAGAGAGTCCTTGCAGGGCGATCCCCTGGTTGGCAACGTCCTGGACGGCGTTCACCAGCGCCTGGTTGTACTGGGCAATGATCACGTCACGTTGGGCGCGATCGCCTTGCAAACCCGCCGACAACCGACCGTTATCAAAAATCGGGAAGCTGATCCCTGGGGTGATGCCCATGGTGCGGGTGCCACGCTTGAGGAAATCATCCAGGCTAATGCTGGAAAAACCAATGAACGCCGAGATATTGATGTCCGGGTAAAACGCGGCCTTGTCGGCGTCTGTGCGCTTCACGCTGGCTTCCACACGCCAGCGGGCGGCCTGCAGATCAGGGCGGCGGGACAACAGGTTCAGCCCCAGATCGGTCGGCACGCCACCTGCAGTGGTGGGCAGCGGTACGGCTTTCAATTGATCAATGCTGGCGACGTCACCGGTGGCGCCCACCAAGGCACGCAACGCTTCACGGTCTTTACGCTCGCTGGTGCGCAACTGTGCAATCACGCTGTCCTGATTGGCCACATCACCGCGTGCGCTGCGTTGTACGGCGTCTGTATCCAGCCCGCTTTGTACGCGGCGGGCGGCGATCTGGTGCAGGCGATCTTGCACGTCGCGCTGTTGCTCGACGATCTGGATGCGGGCCTGATCGGCTTGCCAGTCAAAATAAGCCTCAGCGACGGCAGCGGTCAGTTGTTGTTCCGCAGCCGCGTAATCGGCCTGTGCGGCGGCAGTTTCGCCCAGTGCGGAAGCAATCTCTGCCTTGTGCTTGCCCCACCAGTCAAAATCGTACGAGGCATTGATCATCGGCTCGGTATCGGTAATCCAGTTGCCAGCCAGGGGTGGCGGGTAGATCCCGTACTTGGAGGTCAGCTCACGCGTTGCACGCACACTGGCATCCACATTCAGGCCATCGGCAGCACGTGCCTGGCTGACGGTGGTCTGCGCCAGCGCCACGCGGCTTTGCGCGACCGCCAAAGAGGGCGAGCCTTTGAGGGCAGCATCGACCAGGGCGTTCAGTTGATCATCGTGATAACGCGTCCACCAGCGTGCGGCGGGCCAGCCTTCCTGCGCCAGCTTGAGCTGGGTGGAAAGCTGTGCTGCAGCGGCGTCACGCATCTGCACGGTGGGGTGGTCATCGGGAATGCTGGCACAACCCGCCAGCAAGACCAATATGCCAAATGCAAGCTTTTGTTTCATGGCTTTATAATCAAAAGTTAAATTATTTGAGCAAAAAAAAGTGGCCGCTATCAATCAACCACTCTCTCGGTATTTGTTGTGACCAGCCGGTCAGGCAAAACCGGCCAGCAATTTTTTCAGGATGGTTTCCAGCTGGTCGCACTCGTCGCTACTCAGGACCTGGAATGCCACAAAGGCATAGTCCTGGATTTTGGGCAGCAATTCTTTCACCAGTTCGTCCCCATGCGGGGCGAGGTAAAGATCAATGCGGCGGCGATCTTCCGGATTGGGCTCACGCGAGAGAAGTTCCTTGGCCACCAGTTCATCGCAAATACGGGTGACGTTGGCGCGTGATTCGCCCGTGGCTTCGGCCAGGTCTGACGGGTTGAGCGGCTTGCCTTGCGAGCTCACCAGCATGATCAGCGCCAGAAAACTGATGCGGTTCAGGCCGTATTCACGCAGTACCTGATTCATGCGCGAATTAAAGCCGCCGGCCACGTGCTGCAGCAGCATTTTAAGCAAGACCGCCTGACGGTTGCTGCCCGGCACGCGGGAGCAAACACGGTCGATGCGGTTTTCGATATCCGCAAAACTCGGGATATCTGTCTGATCATGGATTTCGTTCATGAATAAATAGTAAATAGTTGTACTATTTTTGGCAAGAAATATTTGAACCCACCAAGCTTCCGTTGGTCAGCACGGCGACCACCCGGCTCTGCAACGCCGGTATGACCTCACTGTCAAACCACGGATTTCGCTTTAACCACAACTGGTTACGTGGGCTGGGATGGGGTAGCGGGAAGGTGCGCGGCGCATAATCTCGCCAGGCCGCCACGGTGCGGGTGAGATCTGCCTTGCGGGCATCGCCCAGACAATACGCTTGCGCATATTGGCCGATCGCAAGCACCAGTTTGACGCCTTCAAGCAAAGGCAACAATTGCGGATGCCACAGCTGGCGACACTCGGGCCTGGGCGGCAGGTCACCAGACTTGCCCTTGCCCGGATAACAAAAACCCATCGGCACAATGGCAAACTGCGCCGGATCGTAAAACGTCGCCTCGTCCACACCCAACCATTGCCGCAAGCGCCGGCCAGACGCATCAGACCATGGCACACCGCTGGCATGGACTTTGGTGCCCGGAGCCTGCCCGACAATCAGAACAGGTGCGCGTGCATCTGCCACCAGCACCGGGCGCGGGCCGAGTGGCAAATCGGCGCAGTGGTGGCAGGCGCGTATCTCAGTGAGCAGCTTTTCGAGGGGAATCATGCAGGTTTGGGAGCAAAGGATGCACAAAGCGTAGTGTAACGGCACTTTCGATCCGCACGCGGGCGCGTTAAAGTTGCGGACATGAAACTGGCAATCGATCGCATTCTCCAATCTCAGGGCTTCGGCACCCGCAAAGGCTGCCGCGAGCTAGTTACCGACGGTGATGTTTCCATCAACGGCGAGGTCATCGACAACTGGCGCACCGTCGTAGAAACAGACAGCCTGGTGATCACCTTGTTCGGCGAGGAAGACTGGCCCTACCGCGCGCAGGTATATGCCGCGCTCAACAAGCCATCCAACTACGAGTGTTCGCGCAAACCCAGCCATCACCCCGGCATTCTGACCTTGCTGCCAGAGCCGCTGCGCTGGCGCGATGTGCAGCCGGTGGGGCGGCTGGATCACGACACCACAGGTCTGATCCTGCTGTCGGATGATGGCGCGTTTATCCACGCCCAATCGCATCCGCGCCATCACCAACCCAAAACCTATATGGCCACGCTGGCAGAACCCGCCACCCAGGCGCTGGTCGATGAACTCGTCAGCGGCGTACAACTGCATGACGAGCCCGCGCCGATTGCCGCACTCTCCGCCCGCTTGCTGGACCCAACGCACATCGAAATCATGCTCGACCAGGGTAAATATCATCAGGTCAAACGCATGCTGGCCGCTGCGGGCAACCATTGTGCAGCGCTGACCCGCGTTGCCATTGGCGGCCTGACGCTGGCTTCGCTCAACCTGGCTGAAGGCGAATGGTGTTATCTCAGCGCCGACCAGATCACCGCCCTCAACAGCGAGCCGGCCTGAACCAGACCATGAAATATCTGGACATCACCGCCGGGCCAGAGGCCTTGCGGCAATTACAGGCAGACGGCTTTAAAGCCGATCTGTTTTCCCACCTGGGCGCAGCGGCAGGCGGCCCCAAATGGCAAGTGCTGGCACGGCTGGACCGCGTGTTGTTTGGCGAATGGCTGCCCCAACGCACCCGCCCTTTGCACGCGGTGGGGGCATCGATCGGCGCATGGCGTCTGGCGGCCGTCGCGGTGGCAGACCCGCTAGCTGGTCTGGCCCGGCTGGAAGAAGCCTATCTGGCCCAGCGTTACAGCCTGAAACCCACGCCACAAGAAGTCACCCGGGTTGTGCGCCAGATCATGGATGCCATGCTGGGCGACGACGGCGTGGCGCAGATTCTGGCCAACCCGCGCATGCATCTTTCTATTCTGACCGCCCGCGGCCTTGCTGGTGTAGACGGCTCAGGCAGCAGCCGCGACAAACTGGCGCTGGCGCGCGCAGTACTAGCCAACGCCCGTGGTCGCCGCCACATGGCGGATTTTTTTCAGCGCGTCATTTTTCATACCGGCCCGACCCCAACGCGCTTTATTGACGATGGTTTTGGCGATACCGCCGTGGCACTCAATCACGGCAACTTTGCCGATGCCTTACTCGCCAGCGGCGCCATCCCGGGCGTACTGGAAACCGTGCGTGATATTCCCGGCGCGCCGGCCGGCGCGTATCTGGATGGCGGGCTGATTGATTACCACATGGATCTGGCGCTGCATGAGCCGGCAGGTTTGTTGCTGCTACCGCATTTCTCGCACCGGGTCACCACCGGCTGGCTGGATCAGTTTTTGCCGTGGCGCAAGCCCCGTTACATGCAACGCACGCTATTGCTGACCCCTACTGCGGCGTTTCTGGAATTACTGCCCAATGGCCGCGTGCCCAGTCGCAAAGACTTTGCGCACTATGCCGGACGGGATGCCGAGCGCGAACGGGACTGGAAAAAGCCATCGATCTGGGGCAGCACCTGGCGGATGACTTTGCCACGTTTATGCACAGTAAAGAACCGCTGCAATTTGTGCGGCCTCTGCCAACCTGAAGCGCTTTCTGGCTGGATTTCCCGCCTTTTTAATACACAACGGCCGCGTTCAGCCTGCTCGCCATACACCAGTGGCATAATGCGGCCATTGTTCACATCTCACCCTTTTTGAGCGCGCCATGGCCATTCTGATTAGCGGTTCCGTTGCCTACGACACCATCATGGTGTTCCAGGACCAATTCAAGAACCACTTGCTGCCCGACCAGTTGCATATTATTTCCATCTCTTTTCTGGTGCCGGAAATGCGCAAGGAGCTGGGTGGCTGTGCCGGGAATATCGCCTACACGCTCAAAGGTCTGGGCGGCGACCCACTGATTGTCGGCACGGTCGGCAGTGACTTTGGCCCGTATGCGGCGCGGCTGGACCAGCAGGGAATCTCCCGCGCCGGCATCAAAGAGTTGTCGGAACACTTCACCGCACAATGCTTTGTCACCACTGACCTGGATGACAACCAGATCGCCGCCTTCCACCCGGGTGCCATGAATTTCTCGCACTTCATCAATACCAAAGACATCGGTGTGCCGGTAGAACTGGGCATTGTCGGGCCAGATGGCAAACTGGGCATGCAGGCGCGCTGCCGCCAACTGGCTGAGGCCGGCGTGCCGTTCATTTTCGATCCGGGTCAGGGTATGCCGCTGTTCTCCGGCGAAGAATTGCTGGAAATGACGGAGCAGGCGGACTACCTGACGCTGAACGATTACGAAGCCGAAGTCATGGCGCGCAAGAGCGGTGTCTCTATTGAAGACCTGGCCAAAAAAGTAAAGGCGCTGATCGTAACCTACGGCGGCGAAGGCTCGGAAATCTACGCCGATGGCGAAATCCACCGCATTCCGGTGGTCAAGGCTGAAGCAGTGGTAGACCCCACCGGTTGTGGCGACGCTTTCCGCGCTGGCTTGCTGTACGGCATTAGCCAGGGTTGGGACTGGCCGAGCACCGGCCGCCTGGCCTCTTTGCTGGGCGCACTCAAGATTGCCCGCCGCGGCGCGCAGAACCATCAAGTGGTGCTGGCCGACATCAAAGCACAGTACGAAAAGGAATTTGGCCAGCGCTGGCCAGGTTGAGCCACGGACGTCGACCGGATGGTTCTCATCAAGGCAAAACTTGATTACAAGAATCTGGTTTGACCTGAGTTAAAACCCGCAGTCCTGAACACGTCTAAGCTCGTGCGCTTTGCCACCCGGCGGAGCGCACCATGCGTGTTCCTCATCTTGTTTGCCCGGCAGGCAGCCTGCCCGCGCTGAAAAAAGCCGTCGATCATGGCGCAGATGCTGTGTATGTCGGCTTCAAGGACCCCACCAACGCCCGCAATTTTGCCGGGCTTAACTTCACCGATCCCCAACTGGCCGAAGGCGTCGCCTATGCCCATCGCCACGACCGTGAAGTGCTGGTGGCAATCAACACCTACCCGCAAGCCGGCCAGACCGCGCACTGGCACCGTGCGGTAGACCGCGCTGCCGAACTGGGCGCAGATGCCGTCATCATGGCCGACCCCGGCCTCCTGGCTTATGCCGCCCGCACCTGGCCGCAACTGCGTCGGCATCTGTCTGTGCAAGGGTCTGCCACCAATGCCGACGCCATCAACCTGGCGCATGAATGCTTCGGGATCTCCCGCGTGGTGTTGCCGCGGGTATTAACGCTGCCACAGGTGGAATACGTCGCCGCACACACGCCGGTCGAGATTGAAGTGTTTGGCTTTGGCAGCCTGTGCGTGATGGCCGAAGGCCGCTGCGCGTTGTCTTCCTGGGCCACCGGCGAGTCTCCCAATACCCATGGCGTTTGTTCGCCCGCCGCCCATGTGCGCTGGGATCAGCAGGGCGACACCCTGTATGCCCGTCTGAACGGTTTGTTGATCGACCGTTTTGGCAAGGACGAACCCGCTGGTTACCCCACCTTGTGCAAAGGTCGCTTTGATGTCGCTGGCGATACGTATTACGCGCTGGAAGAACCCACCAGCCTCAATACCTTATCCATCCTGCCGGAGCTGATGCGCATGGGCATCGCCGCCATCAAGGTCGAAGGCCGCCAGCGCAGCCCGACCTACACCGCGCAGGTCACCCGCGTATTGCGCGCGGCCATTGATGCCGCCAGCCAGGAACGCTACAGCGTGCGCCCGGAATGGCAAAGCCAGCTGACCGCGATTTCCGAAGGGCACCAGCAGACGCTGGGTGCTTATCACCGTCCATGGCGTTGAGCCGGAGGTCCTCATGAAACTCACACTCGGTCCCTTGTTGTACTACTGGCCACGCCAGCAGGTGCTGGATTTTTACGAAGCCGCAGCCACCTGGCCGGTCGATACCATTTACCTGGGCGAAGTGGTCTGCGCGCGCCGGCATGAACTGCGCACAGCCGACTGGATTACCCTGGCGCAGCAATTGAAAGCAGCTGGCAAAAATGTCGTACTCAGTTCGCAAGCGTTGCTGGAATCTGCAGGTGACCTGATCAGTCTGCGCAAACTGGCCGAGGCCGGCTTTGCGCTGGAGGCCAACGACATGGGCGCGGTGCGCATTGCCCGCGATGCCGGCGCGCCCATCATTGCCGGGCCGCATCTGAACATTTACAACGGCGCCACCCTGGACTGGTACGCCAGCATGGGCGCCATTGGCTGGGTGCCGGCGCTGGAAATGTCTGGCGCAGCGCTGCGGCAATTGCTGGCCGAACGCCAATGCGTCATCCAGACCGAAGTATTTGCCCACGGTCACGCCCCGCTGGCGTTTTCTGCCCGTTGTTTTACCGCTCGCCACTTTGATCTGAACAAAGATGCCTGCGAGTTCCGCTGCATTGAGCATCCGGACGGCTTGCCGATCAACACGCGCGAAGGCCAGCCTTTCTTGCGGATCAATGGCATCCAGACCCAATCGGCCACCTGTCAGAGCTTGTGGGATGACCTGCCGGAGCTGGCCGCCAGCGGCGTTGACGCGGTACGCATCAGCCCACAAGCGCAATACACGCAAGAATGGGTCACGGCCTGGGCGGCCGCGCTGGCCGGCACCGCCGCGCAACCGGACATTGCCACCTGGCAGCCGGAGGGTATTTCCAATGGTTATTGGCATGGTCAGGCCGGGCTGGCACACATTGTGGGGAGCAACACATGATCCGCTTCTTCAGCACACTGCCAGCCAAAGCCCTGCCCCGTTTGCCAGAGGCGCCACCGGCGCGCATTGCCGCTTTTGTGCTCAATCGGCTCGCCCCACGGCTGTGGCAGGAAGAAGACTTTGCCTGGCTAAGCAGCCGCGCCATCCGCGTTGCGCTGACCGAACCTGCCATTGGCATCACGCTGGGGTATGACGGCCGGCGTTTTGTACCGATGCGCCAAATGGCCGATGTGACATTGCGCGCACGCTGGCAAGACTTTCTGGCCATGATCCGGCAAGAAGCAGACCCCGATACGCTGTTCTTTCAGCGCCGGTTGCAGATTGATGGCGATACGGAGCTCGGGTTGCATCTGAAAAACTGGCTCGACGCCACCGACTGGGATCAATTGCGCAGTGTATTGCCCGGCCCGGCAGCGCGCTGGCTCAGCCCACGCGCCTGATGCCAGGCAAGCCCCAAAAACAAAAACGCCCGGCTTGAACCGGGCGTTTTTGTTGCTAGCGCCACCTGACACAGGGCCAGGCTGTACGAGCGCCATCTTTACTTTTTTTTGGCAGCACGTTCTTTGGCGATCAACTGGTCGATCACCGTCAGCACAGTACCGTCTTCCTTGCCCACCATGGACGGTGCAGTCACAAACTTGCCGTTCACGATAAAGGTCGGCACGCCATCAATGTGGTAGGTCTCAACCAGTTGCGAGAGCTTGCCCAGTTCCGCATTGGCAGAGAAAGAGTTATACGCGGCCTTGAACTTGTTGACGTCGATACCTTGCTTCTTCACCCAGTCAAACAGGGTTTCCGGGCGGCGCAATTCAATATTGTCACGCTGGATCGCGTTGAACACGGCTTGCTGGTACTTGCCGGCAATCCCCATCTGGTTCAGTGCAATGAAAATCTTGGCATGCGCTTCAATATCGCTACGGCCTTGCCACACCACGTGATAACGGATGAAGTTCACGTCGGACGGCAACTTGGCGGCCCACTGCTCAACATACGGCTCAACATGAAAACAATGCGGGCAGCCATACCAGAAGAACTCGATCACTTCGATCTTGCCCGGCACTTGTACCGGCACGGGTTGGGCCATCAACTTGTATTCAGTGCCTTCCTTGATGTCGGCATGGGCAGCAGTGGCCGCAACAAAACCGACGGCCAGCAACAGAGATTTGATCCAGCGAGTCATTGCTAACTTTTCCTTTGTGTTTGATTCAAGGGCAACGGCGGCTCTGACCAGCGTTGCCCGATTTAGATTCAATGTTCACGCAAAATAGTTTAAATCTGAGCCCTGAACTCAACGGCAAGCCAGGGTATCCCGTTTACTGGGCTTTGACCTGGGCGCTGACAATGCCATTGGCTTTCAGATCGGCGCGGGCTTTGTCCATATCCGCCACGCTGGTAAACGGCCCGACGCGCACGCGGTGCCACACGCCCTTGTCCTGGGTCTCTACCGTCTGGATACGCGCTTCAATCCCGATCAGCGCCAGCTTGGCTTTCAGGTTGTCTGCTTCTTGTTCATCCTGGAACGCGCCCACTTGCAGATACGCCCCTTTGGGCGCCTCTACTGTGGCAGGTGGTGTGGCATCAGGCTGTACAGGCTTCTTGCCGCTGGCGGCCTTGTTGTCGCTTTTATCTGACATGGCGGGCAACATTTTGTAAAAATCAAAACGTTCGCCATCGCTGGCCGCTTTGGCGACCGGCGCGGATGCAACCGGGGCGACGGTCTGCGGCAGCGGTTGCGCTACATCCTTACTCTCGCCTTGCGGACGTAAGACTTCCGGCTGATTGGCCACGGTGACCGGCGCACTGGACACCGCGTCCGGCGGCGGCGCGGAGACCTTGTTGGCAAACGGATTGGTGCCGCGATTGATGTAAAAAGCAACGCCAACGGCCACTGCAACGCCGACCAGTGCGCCCAGCACAAGGCCCGTCAGCAATGAACCGCCGCCTCCCCCGCCGCCCCCGCGTGAGCTGTTCCCACTTGAACGGGTGCGTTTCATGTCTCTACTCATGTATTCCTTCTCCGGCGTTTTCTCTCAACGCCTGTCCCGCCAGCCACCCTGACAATCGTGCCAGTGTGGCCGGGTTTTACCGTAATCCGCAGCGTACCGATTTCAATGCCATACCGAAAGGCCCGATCCAGACGCCAAACGGTTGATTGCGTCCAAAGTGGCGTGGTTAGTGGCAAATGGCGGAATTCTAGCACCCTGTTTCCGGCTTGCCGCAGATAATAAAGGGGAATTTTGCTTCCCAGGAAGGGACGGTGCAGTGCAACAGAAGCGCGACCGTCATATAATCAGTCCCCTCTTTTCGTGTTTCCAGGGTTTTCCTCATGCAGGATTCCAAGAAAGGCTGGTCCGGCCGCTTTACCGAACCGGTATCCGATCTGGTCAAGCGTTACACCGCGTCGGTCGATTTCGACAAGCGCATGGCCGAGGTGGATATTCAGGGCTCGCTGGCCCACGCCACCATGCTGCAACG
>JASLES010000416.1 GCA_030151005.1 Silvimonas sp. | reverse complement strand
CCATCCAGGCTACACAGCGGCACTTGCCAATGCAGCCTTCCCCTTCCTAAACTAACGCCCAGACGGGTACCGCTGACATCACCTCCCGCCTTCTGTTCGGTATAAACAGAAGCCGGCAGGAAGCATCATGCCCGCTTACGCCTTCGCGTGGAGCATGCTGGTGGCCAGCATTATTGCTGAAGTCACCGGCACCATCGCCCTCAAATACTCCCACGGTTTGTCCCGCCTGCTGCCTACGCTGGGCATGGGTTTGTGCTACGCCACGGCAATCTGGCTGATGGGAATTTCAACTCGCGTCATCCCCATCAGTACCGCCTACGCAGTCTGGGCCGTGGCCTGCACGGCGCTGACTGCACTGATTGGGGTCATCTGGTTTGGCGAAGGCGTCAACGTGCTCAAAAGCGCCGGGCTGATCTGTGCGTTCTTGAGCCTGGTGTTGCTGAATCTGTCCGACGCTGTCGCCTGACCCGGCTCAGAGCACCATGCCGCCAGACACCTCAATACGTTGACCGTTGACCCAGCGGTTGTCGTCCGACAACAGCGCCGCAATCATCGGGCCGATGTCGTCCGGCAGGCCTGGCCGGCCCAAGGCGGTCATGCCGGATACCACCTGGTTCACCTGCGGGTTGTCACGCACCACACCGCCCGAGAAATCAGTCTGGATGGCGCCGGGTGCGACGGTATTGGCAGTAATGCCGCGCGGGCCCAGTTCTTTAGCCAGGTAGCGGGTCAGTACTTCCACCGCGCCCTTCATGGCGGCGTAGGGGCCGCTTTCCGGCACGGAAAAACGGGTCAGGCCGGATGAAATATTGACGATACGTCCACCGTCGTTCATCAACGGCAACAGCTTTTGCGTGAGAAAAAACACGCCTTTGACATGCACGTTGTAAAGGGCATCCAGCTCAGCTTCTGTGGTTTTCTCAATGCTTGCGTGGTGCGATGTCCCGGCGTTGTTCACCAGGTAATCGAAACGGCTGACGCCCAATTGGGCCAGCGCGGTGTTGATCTGCGCCACAAAACCATCAAACGCGGCGGTGTTGCCGGTATCCAGTTGCAGGGCAACCGCTTTTACGCCCAGTGCAGCGGCTTGTGCGATTACGGCTTCGGCCTCTTGACTGGCGCGGTTCCAGGTAAAGATGGATTGCACGCCGCGTTTGGCCAGCGCCAGGACGGTGCTGCGGCCAAGGCCACGGCTACCACCCGTTACGATTGCCACTTTTTCGGTTGAGCTATTCGATGTCACTTGCGTCATGGTTTGCTCCAGATCGTTGATTTACCAACGTAAGACTACGCCCCCGTCCCCTTGACGTGTATGCCAGAAGCAAGCTGATTCTTGCCTGATCCTGCTTCTGGCCGTATGCTGGTTTGCGCCATTGAACCGGGTAAAGATCATGCAGATGCAACAACTGGCCACGGCCGTAAACACCTATATAGATAGCCATGGCGCGGCAAAAAGCCCGTTTTTTACGGCCGTCCCCGGGCTGATTTTGCTGCGGGCCACGCAAGAACATCACCCCACGCATCTACTGCACTCGCCCGCGTTATGCGTGGTGATTCAGGGAGCCAAATGGACCACCTTTGGCAACACGCGCTACGACTATGCGGCGGGAGAAGCCCTGCTGGTCAGTCTGGATATGCCCGGCTTTAGCCAAGTGGCGCAGGGCAGCCCGGACACCCCCTATCTGAGTGTCATTCTGGGGCTGGATATTGGCATGCTCAGCCAGGTGCTGACCGAACTGACCAACCCGCCGGCCTTGCCGCCTGAAAACACGCCAGGTGCTGCAGTGATCCAGATTGAAGGCGCGTTGGCTGATTGCACTTTGCGTGCCCTGCGCTTGATCGACACCCCGGCAGCGATCCCGGTGCTCTACCCGGCCATCATGAAAGAAATCTGCTATTGGCTGCTGACCGGCCCGCACGGCGGCGCGGTAGCGCGGCTGGCGCTGGGCAACAGCGGTACGCCCAATGTGGTCAACGCGATCCACCATCTGCGCAGCCATTTTGCCCGCGCCATCAGCGTGGACGAACTGGCCGCCATGGCGGGCCTGTCGGCCTCTGCGTTTCACCGGCATTTCAAGGCGCTCACCGCCATGTCGCCGCTGCAGTACCAGAAACGCCTCCGGCTGTTACAAGCCCGCAAGTTGATGATTGTGGATGCCATTCATGCCGAAGACGCCGCGTTCCAGGTAGGCTATGAAAGCCCGTCCCAGTTCAGCCGGGAATACGCGCGCATGTTCGGGCAACCGCCGCGCCGCGACATCAGCGCCTTGCGCATCGATAAACGGGTGCTGGAGAACCTGGCGCTCTGACGAATGGCGGGTCTATGGCTGAGCTAAGTTGTGCTGGCCAGAATCCAACCCCTGTTGCCATCCATTAGCGCGTCAGCGGCCAGTTCGCCGGCGCCTGCAGACCCATGACCCAAACTGCCCAACATCCGCTCGTCAAAGTGCCTGAAGTCACCCTGTTGTTCTGGATTATCAAGATTGCTGCCACCACGCTCGGTGAAACCGGTGGTGATGCGGTCTCCATGTCCATGAACCTTGGGTATCTGGTTGGCACGGCCATTTTTGCGGTGATTTTCCTCGTCGCCGTCACGGCGCAGATTCGCGCAAAAGCCTTTCATCCCTGGCTGTACTGGGCCACCATTATTGCGACCACGACCGTGGGCACCACGCTGGCCGACTTTGCCGACCGCTCGCTGGGTATTGGTTATGCCGGGGGCACCAGCTTGCTGCTGGCCTTGTTGCTGGTGTCGCTGTTTGTTTGGCACCGCGTGATGGGGTCGGTGTCAGTCGGCACCATTAACAGCCCCAAGGCCGAAGCGTTTTACTGGGTAACCATCATGTTCTCGCAAACGCTCGGCACCGCGCTGGGAGACTGGACCGCAGATACCGCCGGGCTGGGTTATACCGGCGCAGCCGTGGTGTTTGGTGGTTTGTTGATCCTGGTGGTGGCCGCGTATTACTGGACGCGCCTTTCCCACACGCTGTTGTTCTGGATTGCGTTTATCCTGACTCGCCCGCTGGGCGCCGTGGTGGGAGACTTTCTGGATAAACCGCTGGCCAAGGGTGGCCTGGCGCTAAGCCGTTACTCGGCCTCTGCTGCGCTGTTCGCCTTTATCCTTGCCAGCATTCTGTTGTTCCGCCAGCGACCGGCACGCAGCACGCACTAAGCGGCCATCAGCAGAGCAAACGCACCGCCGCATC
The DNA here is from genome assembly GCA_030151005.1 of Silvimonas sp. Classification (GTDB taxonomy): domain Bacteria; phylum Pseudomonadota; class Gammaproteobacteria; order Burkholderiales; family Chitinibacteraceae; genus Silvimonas. The sequence goes on along the minus strand of JASLES010000416.1, from coordinate 1,553 downwards.
GGCCGCTGCCAGCATTTGTGCCTGGTTGCGGCCAGATTTACCCAGCACGCGCAGCCCCTCCAGGATGCCCAAGAGGGCCAGAACCGTACCGTCCTGGTCCACGCTGGCGGCAATAGAGCCATCTTGTACACCGGCCGCCAGCAGCGTGCGTAGCAGGTCTTCGGTGTGTTGCAGCGTGCCGGAGACGTGCGCGGCCAGGTCTGGATCAAACGTACTCATTTCCACCATGCCGCCAACCACCAGGCAGCCCATGCGCCCCTCTTCGCCGTGTGCGGCGTCGGCATAAAAGCGCAGCATGGCGTGGATTTTTTCCCGCCCGTTACCCAACGCGTCGAGCACCAGCATCATGCATTGTCGCCGCTGAGCGCTGTAGCGATCCAGCGTGGCGATATACACGGCGCGCTTGTCGGCAAAGGCCTTGTAGATGCTGCCGGGGGTCAGATTCATGGCTGCCCCCAGATCACTGATCGAGGTAGCGTGATAGCCGCGCTCGCGGAATACCCGTACCGCGCCATCCAGCGCGTCGTTCAGATCAAATTCACGGGGGCGGCCAGGCCGGGCGGCCGACGGTTTGCTTGCAGTCATGGGTTCATTATAGGAAACGATCATTTCCTTAACAACGCACCACGCCGACCATCGCCGGCGTGGGTCATTGGTGATGAGCCGGCTGTCCACCTAGCCTTTGGCCTGTGCCAGCAATGTACGGATTTGCGCTTCGGTGTCGTCGTAATGCCCTTCACCAATGGTGTGGTAAACCACCTTGCCTTGCGCATCAATCAGATAAATCGCCGGCCAGTACTGGTTTTGCCAGGCATTCCAGGTGGCATAGTCGTTGTCTTGCGCCACCGGGTAGTGAATCCCGTAACGTTTGATGGCGTCTTGCAGGTTGCTGCTATTGGCTTCATACGGATATTCCGGCGTATGTACGCCCACCACCACCAGCCCTTGATCCTTGTACTTCTCGTACCACTGTTTCACATAGGGCAAGGTGTGAATGCAATTGATGCAGGAGTAAGTCCAGAAGTCCACCAGCACCACCTTGCCGCGCAGACTGTTCATGGTTAGCGGCGCAGTGTTGATCCACTGGTTGATGCCTGTGAACTCTGGCGCAAGCGTGTTGGTGGGCGGCCTGGACGCATTGGCCCTGGTGCCCACGGCCAGTGCGCCGACAAACGCAGCGGCCAGCGCGACAATACAAAGCAGGGTTTTCATGGTGGTACCTCTCTGGTCAGGAAAAGCCGGGCAACGGCGCGGGTACGGCCGTGCCCGATCCGGACTGACTTTTGATCAGGCCAGCAAAAGCTCAATGTGAATGTTGTTACGCAGTGCCTTGGAATACGGGCAGATCTGGTGCGCGCCCTCGACCACGGCGCGCGCGACATCTGCATCCAGACCCGGCAGGCTGACTGTCAGGCGGGCTTGCAGAAAAAACTCATCTGCCGCCGTGCCCAGGTCGATCTCGGTATGCAGTGCGGTATCGGCCGGCAGCTTTACCTGCAACTTGCGGGCGGCACGGCCCATGGCGCCGATAAAGCAGGCAGACCAGCCGGCGG
>JASLES010000362.1 GCA_030151005.1 Silvimonas sp. | reverse complement strand
GGCAGACGCCAACCTGGGCAGCGAAATGTATCCGGACCAGTCGCTGTACCCGGCGAACTCGGTACCGCAAGTCGTGCGTCGCATCAACAACACGCTGCAACGCGCTGACCAGATCTCTCATTCCGAAGGCGACGACAGCATTGACTGGTTCGCCCCGATCGTAGCCGATGCTGAAGCCGGTTTCGGCGGCGTACTTAACGCCCACGAACTGATGAAGGGCATGATCGAAGCCGGCGCGGCCGGCGTGCACTTTGAAGACCAGTTGGCCAGCGTGAAAAAATGCGGCCACATGGGCGGCAAGGTGCTGGTACCGACGCGCGAAGCCATCGAAAAACTGGTGGCCGCCCGTCTGGCTGCCGACGTGATGGGCGTACCAACCATTCTGGTGGCCCGTACCGATGCTGAAGCCGCTGACCTGTTGACCAGCGACGTGGACGACAACGACAAGCCGTTTTGCACCGGCGAGCGCACCCCGGAAGGCTTCTACCGGACCAAACCGGGCTTGGAACAAGCCATCAGCCGTGGTCTGGCCTATGCGCCATACTGCGATCTGATCTGGTGCGAAACCGGCAAGCCGGACCTGGAATACGCCCGCAAGTTTGCGGAGGCCATCCACGCCAAATTCCCGGGCAAGCTCTTGTCGTACAACTGTTCGCCGTCGTTTAACTGGAAGAAGAACCTGGACGACGCCACCATTGCCAAGTTCCAGCAAGAACTGGGCAAGATGGGCTACAAGTTCCAGTTCATTACGCTGGCGGGTTTCCATTCGCTGAACTACGGCATGTTCAACCTGGCCCACGGCTACGCCCGTACCGGCATGAGCGCGTTTGTGGAACTGCAGCAGGCCGAATTTGCTGCCGCAGAGCGCGGCTTCACCGCCGTGAAGCATCAACGCGAAGTGGGTACTGGCTACTTTGACGCGGTGACGCAGACCATCCAGCAAGGTCAGTCGTCCACGACCGCGCTGAAGGGCTCGACTGAGGAAGAACAGTTCCACTGATCCGGGCTTGAGTCCGAATCAATATTGCGCACGGCGGCGCGACCCGCACGCCGCTGTGGCAGGACCGTTTTGCTGTAGCCGCAATTCTTGTCTTCACGCTCTGATAGGCCGCCCTGAACGGGCGGTCTTTTTTTTGGGGATGGGGTTGGCGGCAGTGGTTTGCCTGTGCAGGACAAAGGCGGTTGTTAGCGCCTTGCGGCGCAGGTTTAAAAGCATTTTGATACCCGGGGTGCCGGGGCCACCCTACTTTCTTTGCTTCGCCAAAGAAAGTAGGCAAAGAAAGGCGACCCCAGCCTGGCGGCCCTCCGGGCTGCCCTCGGTTGGTCGGGAGCCTAAGGTCTCCCTCCACGCCCTCGGCGCTTGGCTTTAATGGGGGAGAACGTCAAAAGCAACTTCAAACCCAAAATCAACGGCAACGGCAACGGCAACGGCCAATTCAACACGCACGCCACTGACTCGTCATTCCGGTCCTCGGCGGCCCCCTTGCGCCGGAATCCAGCTGCGATGCTTGCATGCCACTCATGGCGATTCAGGACAGGCACGGTAATCCACCACAAGCAGCCCGTTGGGCTGCGGACTGGATTCCCGCCTCCGCGGGAATGACGAAGTGGCGGGCAGGCGGGGCGAGCCGATCTTGCAAGCAGGCGGTTGCGGGGTTGGGGGCTTTGGCTTTGGCTTTGGCTTTTGATGTTGCCGTTGCTTTTGACTTGCCTCCCCTCCGGCAGTGCCGAGCATCGCAGCGAAGTCCGGGGTTTCGGCGTAAGGGTGTTTGAGCGAAGCGAGTTCCCTGGAGCCAGCCGGACTTTGCGAGAAGCGCAGGGAACCCCGAAGGGGCGCTGTCGCAGGGGTCGCCTTTCTTTGGTTACTTTCTTTGGCGACGCAAAGAAAGTAACGTGCTCCGGCCACCGCCGGCATCAAAACAACCGCGCCAAAGGCGCTAACAGCATTTCAAGGTTTTACGACAGCAATGGTGGATTGTCGCTACCGCTCCGAATCCACCCTACAAACAAGCCGGCAAGAACAAAATCCCCTGCTCAAGGCAACTTCCCGAACATATCCTCAAACGGCATCATCACATGCTCCCGATACGCCGCGCTCTGTGACAACCGCTCAAACCAATGCTCCACATTCGGCAACGGCGGCCGTTCTGCCCCCATGGTCAAATAACGGAACACCGTCGTGCCAGCGCCGAAATCCGCCAGCGTCAGGGTATCGCCGCCCAGGTAAGGCCGTTGGGCCAGTTGCTGGTCCAGCAAGCCGTACAATCGGGCGCATTGCTGCGTAGCGCGCTCTATCCGGCCGGCATCTCGTTGGGCTTCGGGCGTGCGGTAAAAACCAAAAAACAGGTCAATGAACGCCGGCTGCAGGGTCGCCAGCGACCAGTCCAGCCAGCCATCAGCCACTGCACGCTCTGCCGGATCGGTCGCCCAAAGCGAGCCCTCGCCAAACGTGGCGCCCAGATAACGCAAGATAGCCTGAGACTCCCACACCACTACCCCGTCATGCTCAATGACCGGAATCTTGCCGTGCGGGTTGCGCGCCAGGAATTCAGGCGTGTTCAACCCGCCATAAGCCCCGCCCGCGTTGATGTGCTCGTGTTCCAGTTCCAGCTCACCAATGACCCACATCACCTTTTGCACGTTCAGCGAATTGCGTCTTCCCCATACTTTCAGCACGGCGGTACTCCATTCGGTTGAATAACTGTTTTAAGTAAGAAGGCTTGGCTCAGGAACATCAAAGCCATTCAAGTGGCATAGCATAGACAAATTTACAGCAGTTGGTTAACTCCAATAGCTCGGTTCAGCATATACAGCCCTGAGGTGATCCACAAAATGCCGTACCCGCAGCGGCATGAATTTGCGCTGCGGCATCATCGCGTAGACGGGGTAATCCGGTGCAGAAAAGGTGTCCAGCACCGTAACCAGGCGGCCATCCGTGAGGTCATCTTTGACCTCCCACAGTGAACGCCATGCCAGGCCGTAACCTTTGAGCGCCCATTCATGCAGTACCGCGCCATCATTGCATTCGAGTACGCCAGTGACGCGTCGGTTCACCAGTTCGCCATCCACCCGGAACACCCAACCCCGAGACTGGCTGGCCCCCAGCGACAAACACTCGTAGCGCTCCAGATCATCTGGTGTTTGCGGAATGCCATGTTGCGCCAGATACGCCGGCGCCCCCACTACCACCCGCCGGTTCTCTGCCAGGCGCACGGCAACAAGGTTTGAATCTGCCATATCACTGATACGGATGGCGCAATCGACGCGTTCTGCCGCCATGTCGACCAGCCGGTCAGACAAATCCAGGGTGACGCGTAAATCCGGATGCAGGCGCTGGAAAGTCGCCAGGTGGGGGGCCACGTGCCGCCGCCCAAACCCGGCTGGCGCGGTCACGCGCAAATGGCCCCGCACGCGGCTGTTGCCGGACGCCACCGCCGCTTCGGCTTCTTCCAGCTCCGCCAGGATGCGCTGGCCGTCTTCATAAAACGCCGCGCCCTCTTGCGTCAGTGTGACCCGGCGGGTGGTGCGCACCAGCAAGCGTGCGCCCAGGCGTTCTTCCAGGGCGTCCAGCCGCCGGCCTATCACTGCAGGGACAACGCCCTCAACCCGCGCAGCGGCACTGAGCGAGCCATGATTGACCACCTCAATGAAAGTTTGCAGTTGCTTAAGTTCACTCATGATGTGCTTGATCTGGCTGGTTATCTGCCAATTATGTACTTAAAAGTAAAAGATGATGTGCATAAACAGCGCTTTTTCATCCAGGTGGTGGTCACTACACTGGCTGTAGTCAAAAATCACTCTGCTACCCACATCAAGGATCGACACCATGAGCCAGTTGCCGCAAGGCGTTGTCATCAACGCACCTGTTTCTGCCGAATTTGCCGAAATCCTCACGCCAGAGGCGCTGGCCCTGGTGGCCAAATTGCATCGGGCATTTGAAGGCCGCCGTCAGGAATTGCTGGCGCGCCGTGTGCTGCGCCAGAAAGACCTGGACGCAGGCAAGCGCCCGGATTTCCTGGCTGACACAAAGCACATCCGGGAAGGTGACTGGACGATTGCGCCGTTGCCGGCTGATCTGGCGTGTCGTCGCGTGGAAATCACCGGGCCGGTAGAGCGCAAGATGATCATCAACGCGCTCAATTCCGGCGCAGATAGCTACATGACAGACTTTGAGGACTCCAACACGCCCAACTGGGATAACCAGATCCAGGGCCAGATCAACCTCAAGCAAGCTGTACGGCGCACGTTGTCGTTCCGCAATGAAGCGGGCAAGGAATACAAACTCAATGACAAGATCGCCACGCTGATCGTGCGTCCGCGCGGTTGGCATCTGGATGAAAAACACGTGACGGTTGATGGCCAGCGTGTCTCTGGTGGCATTTTTGATCTGGCGCTGTTTGTGTTCCACAACGCCAAAGAACAACTGGCGCGCGGCACCGGCCCGTATTTTTATCTGCCCAAGATGGAATCGCACCTGGAAGCGCGTTTGTGGAATGACATCTTTATCCTGGCGCAGGAAGAAGTGGGCATCCCGCGCGGCACCATTCGCGCCACGGTGTTGATCGAGACCATTCTGGCCGCCTTCGAGATGGACGAAATCCTCTACGAATTGCGTGAACACTCCTCTGGCCTGAATGCGGGCCGCTGGGATTACATCTTCAGCTGCATCAAGAAATTCAAGACCGACAAGGATTTCTGCCTCGCTAACCGCGCGCAGATCACCATGACCGTGCCGTTCATGCGCGCTTATGCGCTCAACCTGGTCAAAACCTGCCACAAGCGCAATGCGCCGGCCATTGGCGGCATGAGTGCACTGATCCCGATCAAGAATGATCCGGTCGCCAACGAAAAAGCACTCTCTGCCGTGCGTGCCGATAAAACCCGTGACGCGGGTGATGGTTTCGACGGCGGCTGGGTAGCGCACCCGGGGCTGGTGGCACTGGCCATGGAAGAATGGGTGAAGGTGCTGGGCGACAAGCCCAACCAGATCAGCAAACAGCGTGATGACGTCACTACCGCCGCTGCGGATCTCTTGAACTTCCAGCCAGAACAACCCATCACCGAAGCCGGCCTGCGCATGAATATCGATGTCGGTATCCAGTACCTGGGCTCGTGGTTGTCTGGCAACGGTTGCGTACCGATCCACAACTTGATGGAAGACGCTGCCACCGCGGAAATCAGCCGTAGCCAGGTCTGGCAGTGGATTCGCTCCACCAAGGGCGTGCTGGACGACGGCCGCAAGGTCACCGCCGATATGGTGCGCGGGCTGATTGCCCCGGTGCTGGAAGACATCCGCAAAGAGCATGGCGACGCGGCGTACAACCGCATCCTCTACGCCCGCGCGGCAGAAATTTTTGAACAGATGAGCACCAGCGAAGACTTCGCCGAGTTCCTGACCCTGCCACTGTATGAGGAAATCTGAGCCAGTCCGCCGCCAGGTTCAGGCCAACTTAAACAACGCCACGGTTCGCCGTGGCGTTTTTGTCTGGTCCACGACCGCCGCTGAAGTTGCGCCATTTCCACTACAAACCGCCGCCCATGCTGCGACGCAACAATTATTGATGCTGGCAACTATCATCAAGTCACCCCTGTACGCACCAGGAGAGACTCATGCTGGTACTCGACGCACCTTCTTCGCTGCGCCTCATTGATCATCCTTTACGGCATGATCTGGCGGCGGAGGCCCACGCCCGTCCGTTTGATCCGGTGAGCGCGCCCAGCCAGATCAGTTATATCGCGTTTTTGAACCGCAACTGCACGCTGGAGCAGGAACACAATCTGCTGGGCCAGCTTTGCGCTGAATACAACGTGCCGTTGCCAGATGCCACCCAGATCCATTACTCGGTGGACGTGGGCATGATGCGCATCAAGTGGGCGCGACATTCCGAGTTCTCGTCATACACGTTCACCCGGCCTGGGTGGATTCCCGAGCCCTTTGTGCGCCCGGCGCTCTCTACCGTGCCGGCCGGCTGGTTGCAGCAATTGCCCGGCCAGGTGCTGGTGGCCGCTCATGCAGCCCTCTTGACCGAAGACGATGCCCCCGCCAGCACTGCCGATGCCGCATCTCTTTTCTTTGATGGACAAGATTTGATCGGTTCAGAAATCGGTGAAGGTGCGGCACGGGTGCTGACGGATTTTCGTATCCACGCCGACGGTTTTTCCCGCTATATGCTGGTGGACCGGCACATGGGGCAACGCCAGGCGGGGCGCATGCTGCAACGGCTGTTCGAGATCGACACTTATCGCATGATGGCGTTTCTGGCGCTGCCGCTGGCTAAAAGCATTGCGCCGGAGCTGGCCCAGGCGGATCGGGAACTGGCCGAACTGACCAATGCGATGACCGAAGCACGCCTGGCCGACGAGCCACAAGTGCTGGACCGTCTGACCCAACTGGCCGCGCGGGTTGAACGCGCTTTATCCATGACGGATTACCGGTTCTCCGCCTCTCATGCTTATTACGACATCGTGCGCCGGCGCATTGAAGAACTACGGGAGGTCCGCATTCAGGGTATCCAGCCCTTTCATGAGTTCATGGAGCGACGTTTGCGGCCAGCCATGGATACCTGCCAGTCTGCCGCCGCACGGCAACGCACACTGGCAGAACGCGTGAACCGGGCCTCTGCCCTGTTGCGCACGCGGGTAGATATCTCGCGGGAGCGGCAGAACCAGGCGCTGTTGAGCTCCATGAACCGGCGGGCTCATCTGCAACTGCGATTACAAGAGACGGTAGAAGGCTTGTCGGTCGCCGCCATTACCTACTATGCCGTGGCGCTGATTGGTTATCTGGCCAAAGGACTGAAAGTGGCAGGTGTGCCGCTGAATACCGAACTCGTCATGGCAGGATCAATCCCCATCGTGGCCGGTGCGGTCTATCTGGCTGGGCGGACGCTGCGGCGCAAGCTGGCGGCAGAGACCCAGCCGTAGCCTGTTTCGCCCTCAAACAGCAAAGCGTGGTGGCTGACATCACGCTTTGCTTGTCGTATTCAGGCAACTGGGTTGGCTGTCACTGGTGTTGGCAACTAGAATCAATTCTGATCTGGCTTTAGATCTGACCGACGCGACCGTGCCGCCATGAAGCTTTATACCTCTCTCACCAGCCCGTATGGCCGCAAGGTCCGTATTGTCTGTCTTGAAAAACGGATCGACATGCAACTGGTGGAAGTCACCACCGGCGCACCCGACAGTCCGGTCAATGCGATCAATCCGCTGGGCAAAGTGCCGGTACTGGTGCTGGATGACCACCGCGCACTGTATGACTCCAGCGTGATTGTGGATTACCTGGATCATATCTCTCCGGTCGGCAAACTGATCCCCGCTGACGCCCGCCAGGCCATCAATGTCAAACGCTGGGAGGCATTGTGTGACGGGATTCTGGATGCCGCCATTCTGATTGTGCGGGAAAAACGCCGTCCGCCAGAGTCTCAACTGGCTGGGGTCATGGCGCACGAACAAGGCCGCATTGACCGCGGGCTGGCCCAACTGGCGCAAGATCTGGCCGAACGCAAATGGTGCATGGGCGATCTGTTCACCCTGGCGGATATCGCAGTGGGTTGCTTGCTGGCGTATCTGGATTTGCGCTTTCCGGACCTGCAATGGCAAACGCAGTACCCCAATTTGCTGAAACTGCGGGTGCGCCTGAATGAGCGTCCGTCATTCATTGAAACCCAGCCTCCCCCGCCTGCTTCTTGAATAAACCCGTAAGCTTTAGTGTGATGGCCTTCACGCGGCGCGTGTGTCCGCGTGTAACAAAGCGTCAGAGTGTGAATTTGTCGTAAGCCTTGTGCTGCTTTATGCGTTTTAATCTCCATGTCATAGCGACACCCGAGGAGAAAACCATGAAGACACAAATCAAAACACTGATCGCTGCCGTACTGACGCTGTCCGCCACGTTTGCCATGGCAGACGCCTACCCCGATTACGCCCGTGTGGTCAGCTCTACCGCCATCGTGCAGCGTGTGAATACCCCACGCCAGGAATGCTGGACTGAAAACCAGCAAGTACAAACCCAGAACCAGGCCGGTGGCGTTGTTGGCAGCATTATCGGTGGCGTTGCTGGTGGTGTGCTGGGTCACCAGGTTGGTGGCGGTCGTGGTAAAGACGTCGCCACGGTGGCTGGTGCCATTGGTGGTGCGTTGATCGGTAATGAAGTGGGTAGCGGCCAACCGCAAGTGCAAAACCAGCAAGTGCAGCGCTGCCGTCAGGTCGACGCCTGGCAAGATCAGGTGACTGGCTACCACGTGACGTATGACTACAAGGGTCGGCAGTTCAGCGCCAACCTGCCGCA
>JASLES010000343.1 GCA_030151005.1 Silvimonas sp. | reverse complement strand
GTACATCTACAACGCCTACAAGGATGAAAAAACCTGCGGCGTACTGTCGGTAGATGATGTCTACGGCACCATGACCATTGCCGAGCCAATCGGCATCATCTGCGGGATTGTGCCTACCACCAATCCCACGTCTACTGCGATTTTCAAGGCACTGATTTCGCTCAAGACCCGTAACGGCATTATTTTCAGCCCGCACCCGCGTGCCAAAAAGGCCACGTGTGAAGCGGCGCGTCTGGTGCTGGAAGCCGCTGTGGCGGCTGGTGCGCCAAAAGACATCATTGGCTGGATTGATGCCCCTTCCGTAGAGTTGTCCAACGCCCTGATGCATCACAAGGACGTTAACCTGATCCTGGCCACGGGCGGCCCGGGCATGGTGCGTGCCGCATATTCGTCCGGCAAGCCGGCCATTGGCGTGGGCGCAGGTAATACCCCGGTGGTGGTCGATGAAACCGCAGATATCAAGCGCATGGTGGCATCCATTCTGATGTCCAAAACGTTTGATAACGGCGTGGTGTGCGCGTCTGAACAATCCGTGATCATTGTGGATGAAGTCTATGACGCCGCCCGTGACCGTTTTGCCAAGTCGGGCGGTTACATCCTCAACAAGAAAGAAACCGAAGCCGTGCGCAAGGTGATCTTGATTGATGGTGGTCTCAATGCCGGGATCGTCGGCCAGTCTGCGGTGAAGATTGCCGAGATGGCAGGCATCAAGGTGCCGCCATACACCAAGGTGCTGATTGGTGAGGTGTCCTCTGTGGGCGAAGAAGAAGCCTTCGCACATGAAAAGCTCTCTCCGACCCTGGCCATGTACCGCGCCAAAGATTTTTACGATGCAGTGGAAAAGGCCGAGGCCCTTGTGGCGCTGGGCGGCATTGGTCATACCTCTGCCCTGTATACCGATCAGGATTTGCAGGAAGAGCGCATCAAGCACTTCGGTGACCGGATGAAAACTGCTCGTATCCTGATCAACACTCCGTCCTCGCAAGGCGGTATCGGTGACTTGTACAACTTCAAGCTGGCCCCGTCGCTGACGCTGGGTTGTGGCTCTTGGGGTGGTAACTCGATTTCAGAGAACGTCGGCCCCAAGCACTTGATCAACAAGAAAACCGTCGCCAAGAGAGCCGAGAACATGTTGTGGCACAAGGTCCCGAAGAGCATCTATTTCCGTCGCGGTTGTCTGCCGTTTGCGCTGGAAGATATGGCGGGCAAGAAGCGTGCTTCTATCGTGACCGGCCCGTACCTGTTCAATAACGGCTATTGCGATGAAACCATCCGCATCCTCAAACAGATGGGCATGGAAGTTGAAGTGTTTTATGAAGTAGAAGCCGACCCGACGCTGGAAGTGGTGCGCAAGGGTGTACACGCCCTCAATGTGTTCAAGCCGGATGTGATCATTGCACTGGGCGGTGGTAGCCCGATGGATGCGGCCAAGATCATGTGGGTGATGTATGAACACCCGGAAGTCCACTTCGAGGATCTGGCGCTGCGCTTTATGGATATCCGCAAGCGTATCTACAAGTTCCCGAAAATGGGCATCAAGGCTGAACTGGTGGCGATCCCGACGACCTCTGGTACTGGCTCTGAAGTGACGCCGTTTGCGGTGGTGACCGATGAGAAAACCGGCATGAAGTACCCGATTGCCGACTATGAACTCACCCCGAACATGGCGATTATCGACGCCAATCTGGTCATGGATATGCCCAAGAGCCTGACCGCTTTTGGTGGTATTGATGCCGTGACTCACGCGCTGGAAGCTTATGTGTCGGTGATGGCCAACGAGTATTCAGACGCGCAAGGTCTGCAGGCACTCCGGTTGCTCAAGCAGTATCTGCCATCTGCATATTCCAACGGCGCGCAAGATCCGAAAGCGCGGGAAGAAGTCCACAATGCGGCCACGATTGCCGGTATTGCCTTTGCCAATGCTTTCCTTGGTGTTTGCCACTCCATGGCCCACAAGATTGGTGCCGAGTTCGGTCTGGCGCACGGTCTGGCTAACGCGTTGCTGATCTCTAACGTGGTGCGTTACAACTCGGTGGATATCCCCACCAAGCAGGCTGCGTTCAGTCAGTACGACCGCCCGATGGCCAAGTGCCGTTATGCTGATGTGGCTGAGCATCTGGGCTTCACCGGCAAGAACGACGACGAAAAGGTAGAAGCACTGATTGCCTGGATTGAAGAACTCAAGGGCGTGCTGGGTATTCCGGCATCGATCCAGGCCGCCGGCGTGCCGGAAGCCTTGTTCTTGTCCAAGCTGGAGCAAGTGGCTGAAGAGGCGTTTGATGACCAGTGTACTGGCGCCAACCCGCGTTACCCGCTGATCTCTGAGCTCAAGCAAGTGCTGCTCGATAGCTACTATGGCCGTCCGTATGTAGAAGCCTATGAGCGTGACGTGGTGGTGGAAGAAGTCGTGGCCAAGGCGCAAGCCTCAGCCAAAGCGGCGTCCAAGTAAACAGCATCATCTCTGCGTTTGACGTAAAAGCCCCGGTTTGCCGGGGCTTTTTTTATGCGGGTGTTTCATTTTTGCTGCGCTGCAATCTGGCGATCGGCATAACAAAGGGCTAACAGGTACGATCAACGCCCTCACCTTTTGCCCATTTTGTACGCCGTGACGACACACCGTTTTGCCCGGATTGCCCCTGTTTTATTTGTACTGCTCTGGAGTAGTGGTTTTGTGGGTGCGCGCTTTGGTATTCCCTTTGCGCCGCCCATGCATTTTCTGGTGGCACGTTTTGCGCTGGTGCTGCTGTTATTAGGGCTGGTAGTCCCGTTTTTGCGCGTGCAATGGCCGCGTGGGCAGCAATTGGCGTCTGTGGTGGCCGCTGGTTTGCTGGTTCAAACCGGCTATTTTGCGGGCGTGTTTGAAGCCATGCATCATGGCCTCTCTGCCGGGATGGTCGCATTGATTGCAGGTTTACAGCCGGTGGTGGTCAGTATGGTGGCCGGGCTGGTGTTGACCGAGAAACGCAGTGGGTGGCAATGGGCAGGCCTGGTGCTGGGTCTGGCAGGCGTTTTTCTGGTGATTGAGCACAAGCTGGGGCAAGGGGTGGTGACGCTGCCAGGCGTCGCCTTTTGCTTGCTGGCACTATTCAGTATCAGTTTGGGGACAGTTGTTCAGAAGCGCTTTTGCGCTGGCGTGGATGTAACGGCCAGCTCCATGGTGCATTGCGCGGTGTCCTTGCTGGTGCTTTCTCCCGCGGCCTGGCTGGAATCCGGGTCTATTGTCTGGAATGACGCGTTTGTCTTTGCCCTGCTCTGGGTGTCACTGGTGGTGTCGATCGGCGCGATCGGCATTTTGCTGTGGCTGTTGCGGCACGGCGAGGCCGGTCAGGTATCCGGGTTATTCTTTCTGGTGCCCCCTGTAACTGCCTTGATGGCCTGGTTGGCATTTGGCGATGGTATTTCTGGTCTGATGTGGCTTGGTATGGCACTGACCGCAGCCGGGGTCTGGCTTGGTTCGACCCGTTTGCCGGGCCGAACCGTGTTGCCGGAATAAGCGCTGCCTGACGGTTATTGCTCCTTGTGCTGTTGTTCCGGCTGCTCTTTGGCGGGTGGCCGGTGCGGTGCACTGGTCGGGTGATGTCCGTCGTTATGTTCTTGCGGCGCCCGCCCTTGCTGGTTTGTGTCGTGATAGGAATGATC
>JASLES010000225.1 GCA_030151005.1 Silvimonas sp. | reverse complement strand
CAATCAGCCGGGGTGTCGTAGTACAGGCCAAAGGTGGTCTGGTTACCGGTGTGACGGGTGAGATAGAACGGGATGTGCTTGTAGAGCGGGTCTGTGCTTTTGGCGTTGTAAAACGCTGCATCCAGATTGCACATGCGGTAGCTGTTGCCGTGGCGGTTGGCGTCACCGGTTTTTTCACCAAGGCCAAAGTACTGTTCTTCCTCTGCGCGGGCCAGGTAGTGGTAGACGCGCTCGTCCCAATAACCAAAGTTGTAACCCTGGGTGGGGCGATCGCTGGCGACCTTGACCCAGCTTGCGGCGCGTTGCTGGTACCAGGTGCAGTAAAAACCGTTGAGGTCGATCTCCAGCTTGATGGCCTGCGTGGTAAGGGTGGCGCGCTGGGCATCCAGCGTCAGTTGGTACCCCGGCCGGGAAAAACCAGGCAGCGCGCGGGCATCGTGGCCGTGCAGCGGTACATCTGTCATGCCTGGGGCGATAGTCCAGCTGCGCTCGCGCGGGGCGGTGCCGGCGGGCAAGACTTCCACGCGGATCAAGTCTTGTTCCAGCACTTCAATCTGGACGGCATGCCCTGCGGCTGAGCTAAAGCGCAGCACGGCTTGGTCTGGTTGAGAGAGGCTAAAGACGGGGGCAACCCGTCCGCTGGTGTCATAAAGCTGGGAAGAAACAGTAATTGCCATGTGTATTTCACCTGCAAAAAAAGGGAGTGGCTGCCCATCAGCGGGCGGCGGGTATGCGGATCAGGCCGTTTGCAATAGACGGGGTGTGCGGCGCTCCCACAACAGACTGATCATGATGATTGCCCCGACCAGGTCAAACAGCCCCAGGCAGACAAACACCCAGGTAAAGCCGGTGGCGCCGTAAACCGTGGTGACAGAGCCAATCACCAGCGTGGAAATTGCCGCAGCGATCCAGGCAAACGAGCCACGCAGCCCATTGGCGGTCGCCACTTGCGCCAGCGGCGTGGTTTCCATCACCAGCACGCCCAGCATGCTGGAAACCAGCTGATGGCCAAGACCGCCCAAAGAAATCAGCAATACCGCCACATACGGGCTTTTGGCAAAGGCAGCGGCCACCAGACTGACCATGATGAGCGCGCCGGATGTCGATGTGACGATGGCGGCGTTGATGCGTGTGAGGTTGAACCAGCGGCCGATGCGCGGCGTCAGATAACCGCCCGCCAGACTGCCCAGATCGGCCAGCAGAAACGGCAACCAGGCAAACATGGCAATCTCTTTGAGTTTGAAACCGTGGACCTGGGCCATATACAACGGCACCCAGAACCCCAGCGCTTGCCAGACCGGTTCTGACAAAAAGGCGGGCAGGCCAATGCCGTAAAAGCGTTTTTGCCGCAACAAACGGCCCAGCGAAGTCCACAGCGGCATGTTTGATTTTGGGGGCGGCGGGTCCTGGTCAGTGACGATGTAGTCGCGTTCCACCGGGTTGATCAACGGGCTTTCCCGTGGTGGCGCGTACACCTTGAACCACAACGCCGCCCAGAGAATGCCCAGCATGCCGGGCACTACAAATGCCGCTTGCCAGCCAAAGACCGAATGCAGACCGTAGATCAACGGCGGTGCCAGCATGCCGCCGAGCGAAAACCCCACGCCGCCCCAGCCATTGGCGACGGTGCGTTCTTTTTTGGGAAACCACTCGGTCATCACTTTGGTATTGGCCGGTGCCGCAGCGGCCTCGGTCGTGCCCATGAAAAACCGCAAGATCGCCAGGTGCAGCCAGCTGCTGGCGCCGGAATGAAAAATACAGGTGATGGACCACAGTACCGCGCAAACGGCAAAGCCGATCTTCAGCCCGATAAAGTCAATCAGCCAGCCGCACACGGGTTGGGCCAGGGTGTAGGCCATCTGGAATGCGGTGGTGATATAGCCGTATTGCTCATTGCTCATGTTGAACGTGGATTTCAGTTCCGGCGCCATGATCCCCAGCGAATTGCGGGTGATGTAATTGAGCGTAACTCCGGAAATAAAAAGAACAATGATCATCCAGCGCATATTGCGAAATCCGGTTTTGACCGGTTGCGACAAATGGGTTTCTTCTCTGTTCATGGCAATACCTCGCCGCCGGAGCATGCGCACCGGGGTTTTCAGATTTCAGATAACGGAGAAAGCGACCGGTGAGGCCGGCCGCATTGAGCAAAACGCGATCAGAACCGCAAGACAGAACCGATGCGCAAACGCCATTCGTTGTCGTCGTTAGCGAGGCTGGCCACTTTGCCCAGATAACCCACTTCGGCGTACGGAATCAGATTGGGCTGGAGGGCATAGCTGACTTTCAGGTTGTTGAGGTACTGCCAGTTGCGGCCGTTGTTGTACACAAACTGGTTATCGTCTTTGCGATTCCAGGCGTAGTTGTACTCAACGGCGGTTTTGTCCCCAATCCATTTGGTCAGCCAGAAATCAAATTGCCACTGATCGTTGCGGCCGTAATGCGCTTGGTCAGCTGGCATATGCCAGTTGGTGCTCACGTCGTAATTGTTGTGGTCATAGCGGGCGCGCACGTCTGCCCGCCAGGTGGGGGCAAAACCCCAGTTCACGCGGACATAGGGTTTGATGGCGGAACCGGCGCTGCTCCAGGTAAGAAAACCGCCGGGGATCACCGTCAGATCAGGGCTGGTCTTGTATAGATACCAGGCTTCGATCTCGTTGAAGTCAGACCTGAACTCATTGAGCGAGCCCTTGCCGTTGAACATGCCGGCTTCAAGGGATGCGCCAAAGTTGTTCTGCCACTGATTGCCTATCTTGATGCGCGAACGCCAGGCTTCGCTACCGGTACGATATTCGCCACGGACATCCACATCAAAAGCATGGGCTGCACAGGTCAGAGCCAGCGTGGTTGCGGCCAGAACCAGTTTTTTATGCACTGCTTGCATGAGACTCCCCCTTCTTTGGGTTTTGTTGGGCTGCAAGCCGTGTTCGTGTGTTTCTGTGGGGTAAGGCAGGCCTTGACCCCGCCGGTGGGACGGGGCCAGGCGTTACTACCGTTTTATTGGTTTTATGGGTAAAGCAGGTGGACTAGACGCCGGAATAAGTGGCAAAGCCGCCATCGACGGGGATCACCACGCCATTCACGAAGCCGGAGGCAGCCGCGCTGGCCAGCCACAGGGTGGTGCCGGAGAGTTCTGCGGCTTCACCAAACCGGCCCATGGGTGTGTGCGCCAGTATCTTGCCGGCGCGTGCAGTGGGTTCTCCACTGGCTTCATCGAACAACAGTTTGTGGTTCTGCGCGGTGAGAAAGAACCCCGGCGCAATGGCGTTGACC
>JASLES010000199.1 GCA_030151005.1 Silvimonas sp. | reverse complement strand
GAGTGCGCTCCTGGGCGGCGGGTCATTCTGCTGCCAGCATACCGGCAAGCGCCTGGATCATCCTGACCGATATTGCGCCACGCTTGCCAGCAAAAAACCGCCGAAGCGGGTTTCTGTTTTTGCCTGAGTGGGGGCGGGTCGGAAAAGAAAGCGCCATTCACTGCACCAGGCCAGCCCAAAACAAAACGCCCCAATGCAGCAATCCACATCGGGGCGTCAGATACATCAGTCAGTCTCAAGCCAGGATCAGAAGTCCACACTGGCACTCAAAGAGAACGTCCGCGGCATCCCGGCCGAGAGATAACCATAACCCGGATAGCCACCCACAGAGGCCCAGTAGTCACGGTTGAACACGTTATCGACCCGTGCGCGCAGGGTCACCGGGCGGTTGCTGACCTCCATCAGATAACGCACGCCCAGATCAAGACGTGTCCAGCTGGGTACTTCCAGCGTATTCAGGTCATCAGCGTAAGAAGAGCCGGTGTAAACCACGCGGGCATTCAGCGCCAGACCTTCCACTTGCTGGACTTCCCATTCCAGGCCCAGGTTGCCTTGCAGACGCGGTACGCCAATGACGCGGTTGCCGTCGGTGGTGGCAGAGCCGGTGTCTTTTTGCGTGGCATCCAGCCAGGTCAGGCCGCCCAGTACGCGCACGCCGGTAGCAGCCAGACCGTACCAGGTCAGTTCTGCACCACGGTGCTGGTCTTCGCCGGAATCACTGAAATTGTTGTTGGCATCGACAATGCCGCGCGGCTTGTCGGTGCTGAACAAGGCCAGACCGGCACCCAGGCGGCCGCCGTCATACTTCACGCCGACTTCTTTTTGTTTGGAGACATACGGAGCCAGCATCTCGCCCGGGTTGTTGACGTTGGCCGGTGCGGTATCGCCCTGGGCCAGGCCTTCAATGTAGTTGGCGTAGACAGAAACCTGCTTCACCGGCTTGTAGACAATCCCCACGGCCGGGCTGGTACGGCCCTTGGTATAAGCCGCACTGGCAATGCCGGTATCGTAGGCATAGTTGGTGATATCAAAGTGCTGATAACGTGCGCCCAGCGTCAGCAGTACAGACTTGTCGAACAAGGACAGCGTATCGCCCACCGCCACGCTGGTGAGGCGGATGATGCCGTTCAGCGCCGGGTCCGACAGCTGATTGCCGGTAAACGCGGTGCTGGAGATCGCCGGCTGACCGTAGCTGGTGGGGTGATACAGATTGGTGTCGAACGTGTTGAAGAAGTCCATCACATAGGCGTTGTCTTTCTTCAGTTCGAAGAAGTCGCCCGCCACCACCCATTCATGGCCGACCGAGCCGGTTTGCAGCTTGCCGCGTACGCCCACTTCACCGGTATCCACCTTGTCTTTGCGCGTATTGTCAAAGCGGTAGAAGTTGCCATCGCCGTTGTCGCTGGTGACAGTCAGGTTGGCCAGGGAGTTGGCTTCATTGCTGCGGCGCAGACCATAGGCGGCCCAGCCGGTCACATCATTGGTGATGTCATATTCAGCGCGCAGCGTGCCAAACAGATCACGCTCGTTGGAGTACGTCCACGGTTGCGCAAAGTTCTTGCTGGCATCCGGTGCGTCCGGCACGCGGGTCAGACCGGCACCCAGCGTGACTTCAGGGCGCGTGGCTTGCAGGCGGTTGTCCTGCGCGCCCAGATCGGCAGAGACACGGGCCCGTTCGCCGCGCCAGTCCAGGCCCACCGAACCCACGCTGGTCTGGGATTTTTCGTCATCTACACCGGTGCCCCCATCGCGATAACCCGCGTTCAGGCGCAGGCCCCAGCTCTTGTCCGGGCCAAAACGGCGCGCCACGTCAGCGGCGACATTACCGCTGCCGCCGCTGTCCACGCCAACGGTGACGCGGTTCAGGTCTTCATTGGGCGCGCGCTTGGGCAAGAGGTTGATCGAACCACCAATGCCGCCGCCGTTGGGGGCAGCCCCCATCAAAAAGCCGGTGGCACCTTGCAGAACTTCCACGCGCTCAAACAATTCTGTGGCGATGTACTGGCGCGGCAGCAGGCTATACAGGCCGTTGTAGGCCACGTCGTCTGAACTCAGCACAAAACCGCGGATGAAATACGATTCCTGGAAATTGCCAAAACCACGGGCCACGCGCACGCCGGAGTCGTTTTGCAGCACGTCACCCACCCCATGCGCTTGCTGATCCTGGATCAGGTCGTTGGTGTAGCTGGTGATGCTGAACGGGGTATCCATATTGTTTTTGGTGCCCAGGATACCGGCGCGGCCACCCTTGGCAACCTGGCCACCGGCGTATGCGGGCTGTAGACCGTCTTTGGAGGCGTCCGCGCTGGCCGTGATGGTCACGGTGCCCAGGTAAACGGGTTCTGTGGCAGGCGCAGAGGCGGTAGTAGCAGGGGCAGAAGCGGTATCGGCGGCGTGAGCAAAAGGCAGGGCGCAGACCACGGCAATCGCCGCGGCCATCGGGGTCAGTTTTTTCATTGGGTTTCCGGCAGACGATGAGTTGCCACCACAGCGTGGCGTGAATGCACTGCATTTTAAATGCAAATGCGAATTATACTCATTAATGTGTCGGAAATATTGTCCCAACGTAAGATTTAAACAACATGTTGCAGATGATTTTTGAGAAAGCTGACAGCTTTGTTGTATCCGGCAGTTATTTAGCGCAAAAAAAACACCCAGCGCATGTCGTGACCGTCAGCTTATGGACAGTATGCTGCTACCAAGATGGCCCATTTTGCGATTCACTTCAGCCCGGCTGACTGGCCGCCAGCGCAACCAGCGCCTGGCGTAGTCGTCTGCGGTATTGCCCGGGCATCTCGCCGGTGTGTTGCTTGAAGGCTTTGCCAAATGCCGCTTCAGACAAATACCCCACCTCCATGCCGATGTCCGCAGCGCTACGCCGCGTTTCGCGCAACAGATCACTGGCGCGGGCCATTCTGACCTCAGTCAGG
>JASLES010000187.1 GCA_030151005.1 Silvimonas sp. | reverse complement strand
CTTTGTTGTAGGTGCCCAGCGGCGCCAGCAACAAAATCCACCAGGGCGATCCACTCACTGCCGCCCACGCCCCCAGCGAGAAAAACATGATCTCGCCAAAGTCGTAGAAATTGCCGCCCACCGTCAGCAGAACCGGATAGGCCAGCACCAGCACCAGCGCTGCCAGCGCGGACGCAATGCGATCTTGCGTCCAGGCTTCTGCAACACGCCAGATTGCTATCGCGGCCACAAAGAACGATAACCAGGCCAGGACATAGACAGCATAAAACGCCAGGTTAATGCCCTCTCCTGTCCCCGTCGTGGCTTTGTAGGCGTTGTAGTAGTTGCCCAGGTTGTCTTGCTGCAAGCGGCTTACGATGCGTTCATGCAAACCGGCGGGCATGTGCTGGTCGATCCACATACCTGACTCAACCAGCAGCCGACGGTAAACCCAGGGGCGCTGCGCATTACCATCCATCGCGCCTTGCAGCATGCATGGCGCTTGATCCGGGCGCCCACAAAAGCCCCATTGGGCAAAGAACGAGCTATACGCCGCGGCGGTACAGCAAACAAACAGCATGATCACCGGTAAGCGGCTTAATACCGTCCGGACCCATTGCATCGGCTTGGGCGTCACTTTCTCTGCAGTACCGGCAATACCACTGTCAGCAATGGAGTTCATGTTTTTTCTTCTGTGCCTGCGGGTTGGCGGATTGCACGGACAATCAGAACGAGCTACCCACGGTACTGGCCATCACGATGATTGCAGCGACCACCGCAGTTTGCTGGCTGACCCGGTCACGCACGGCGAACACCACCGGGTCGTCTTGCACCAGCCCCCGATTGGCCATCAGCCACAGACGGCAAACCCAGAACATCAGCAACGGGCACAACCCCCACAAAATGCGCGGCGTCTTGTACAGCGGAGCAACATCCGGGCTGTTGATATACAGCGCCAGCACCAGCACGCTCAAGAGGCAACTGGATACCCCCATGGCCATGACCACAAACTGATCGGCCACGAGGTAATTGCGGCCAGAGACTTTCTCTCGCCCGGCCTCTTCCAGCGCCAGCAATTCCGTATAGCGCTTGACCAGCGCCAGACCCAGGAAAATGAACATGGAGAACGACAGCAGCCAGAATGACGGCTCGACATTGATCGCTGCGGCACCTGCAATAATGCGGATGGTGTAAAGCGCGGCCAGCAGCACCACGTCGACCGCCATCTTGCGCTTGAAGCTGAACGAATACGCGCTGGTCAGCACCAGATACACAATCAGCACTGCCAGCAATTGCGGCGAGACCACGGCTGCCAGCAGCAAGCCTGCCAGCAACAAGGCCGGCACTGCCACAAAGCCCACACCCAGCGGCAGTTCGCCAGAAGCAAACGGACGCTTGCGTTTACGCGGGTGCAGCCGGTCGGATTCCAGATCCAGCAAGTCATTGACGAGGTAAATCGACGACGCGCAAAGCCCGAATGCAATGAATGCGGCCACGCCAGCACCCGCCGAGGCAAAATCTCCCAGTTTGTGGGAGACCAACAGCGGCATGAACACGAGGATGTTCTTTAACCATTGATGCAACCGCGCCGCGCGCACAAAAGACTTCCACATGCCGCGCACGGGCACGTCGCTGGTCAACTCGGCCACCTGGCCTTGCGTGCGCATGAACCAGGCGCGCGCCGTGCTGTCTGGCCGCACGCACCGGGCGACACCGGCCTCTTGCCAGATCGCCACGTCGTCGGCGCTATTGCCGATGTATTCAAAACTGCGCTGCCCTACCACCTGTTTGATGGCATCAAGCTTGCGGGTGCTGGACACATTCACGCCATTGCCGGAAGCCAACACGCCATCAAACACATTGAGATGTCTAGCCACTGCATCTGCAATACGCTCGTCTGAGGCCGTTGCCAGCCAGACCTCTACACCCGCCTTGCGCGACTCATCCATATATTTGAGCACTGCCGGGTCATATGGCAGCAGCGAAGGGTCGAACTCGAAATCGGTCGCCAGTTTCTTTTTCAGATCGGCCTTGCCGCCAAACAACCAGAAAATGACGCGGAAAAATGTCCAGATAGAACGCTTGACCTGAAACAGCAAGGATTCAACCAGCATGTCGGTATGAACCAGCGTGCCATCCAGATCCACAAACAGGTAACGCGGGCGCTGTGATGGCCCCGGTTGCGCTGGCTGTGCCGCCTGCGCTGCAAAATCGGTTGTGCTCATTTGGTCCCCACAATGTAAACACCCAGCGCCACGATGCAGCTGCCCACAATCTTCCAGGCCGAGATTTGTTCATTGAAAACCAGTCCGCCCAGCACCACGGTCACAATCAGACCCAGCGCCACAAACGGATATGCAGTACTGACATCCACCCGCGCCAGCACGCCAAGCCACACTACCGCGCCGCCAAAGTAAAGCATCAAGCCACCCAGCACCCATGGATTGAGCGCCACGCCGGTTGCCAGCGCAGGCAGGTTCATGGAATGCAATGCGCGCTGGATGCCTTCATCCACCATGCCGCGTTTGAGCAGCATCTGCGCACAGGCCGAGCAACTGACACTAATCAGGATCAGCGTGAAAATGAGCCGGGACATGCCTTCCCTCCATGTAAGGGGCTTACGTTTCATTGCACTGCACAATTACGATAACTTTCTATTGTTTCAGTTTCAACAACAAGAAGTTTTCTCTAATAGAAAGCAATGGTGATTTTGCAGTAATTTTGAGTCTTTCAGCAAGCTGGCATGACAGAGTGCTTCAGACAAACGGCCACAAACAAGGCTTTGTAGTACCAATAAAACAACTACATTTAGGGGTCCCCCTGATCTCCACCTTATTCCTTACAAAAAAGAGGTGTGATACAGCTCACCAGAAAAACAAAAACCCCGGCCTGGGCCGGGGTTGTCTGAACTACTCACCTGCTGCCAAACCACCTGGCAGGATGGCGTAAGACCATTTACTTCATATTGGGCATCACGAACTCAGGGCCGGCCTGACGATTCCCCGGCCAGCGCTGGGTGACGGTTTTAAGACGCGTATAAAA
>JASLES010000018.1 GCA_030151005.1 Silvimonas sp. | reverse complement strand
GCTGGGTATGGATATCTACCGCTTTGGCGAGTTACCCACGCAATAAGTACGCGCCTCGCGGTCATGAGAAAGGGCAGGGGTAACCCTGCCCTTTTGGTATCGAACAAAGTCGCGCTCAGGCGGCGACGAGTTCGATCGGGCGTGAACGGGTCCGTCTTCTGGCGACCAGTGCAATCACCCCCAAGCCGCCGGCCAGCAAGAGCCAGCTTTCCGGTTCTGGTACGGCGCTAACCGCGTTCATGCTCCAGACCGCGTCGGTATTGCCGTTGACGGGCGGAAAGAAACCGCCGCTCACGACCCGGTTAGTGAGTGTGTTGAAACCAAAAACCAGTGCAGTAGCCTGGCCTGAAAGTAACGTTTGCGGCCACCAGACAAGGTCTGTATGTGCGGTGCTACTTTCCAGCACAAAACTGTTCTGGCTGCCATCCAGCGAAAATACCGCCGGTTTTTTCAAAGAGCAGCAACCAAAGACGCTGAAGGTGTCCAGTTCTGGCCAGAGTGAGCTGGTCAGATGAACGTCGCTGATATCGGTGACCAGATTGCCGGAGAGCTCGCCGGTCAGATAACCGGAAAACGCCAGCAGGGTTTGATCACCCCGTGTGACTGAATAACTCACGTCGAACAACGTGGCGTGAGCCATGGTACTAAGCAGCAAGGCGAGTAGCCCGCCGCACCAGGTTCGCATTTTCATGCTTTTCTCCTGAAGTGGTCGGAAAACCCCCGCTACGGCACAAATACTTTCTCGTGACTGACTTTATATTATTGTTTACAACAATTGGCTTTCGCCGTTTCTTGATATAGCTTTCTTTTTGCGACGCAGCAACCGGGCGCAAGGTTATCTGGCCAGACGGTCGCTGTCTCGTGAAGCGGATCACATTTCTGGTTGCCAGATATGGAAAAACCCGGCGTAAAGCCGGGTTTTTCAGCTACAGCAATGTGAAGTCTGATTCGGTTCAGGTCAGTCCGGGTTTTGATCAGAACGCCGGTACAACTGCACCTTTGTACTTGTCCTGGATGAATTTCTTCGTTTCCGGGCTGGTCAGCGCGGCGGCCAGTTTCTTGATGGCATCGCTGTCCTTGTTGTCCGGGCGGGCCACCAGGTAGTTCACATACGGCGATTGGGCACCTTCGATGGCCAGCGCATCACGCGTCGGGTTCAGCTTGGCTTGCAATGCGTAGTTGGTGTTGATCAGGGCCAGATCAACCTGGTTGAGCACGCGCGGCAGGGTGGCGGCTTCCAGTTCACGAATCTTCAGATGCTTGGGGTTCTGCGCAATGTCTTTGGGCGTAGACAGGATGTTGTTGCTGTCCTTGAGCTTGATCACGCCTTCTTTATCCAGCAGCAGCAGGGCACGACCGCCGTTGGTGGCATCGTTCGGGATGGCCACGGTGGCGCCATCAGGCAGGTCTGCCAGTTTTTTGACCTTGCTGGAGTACGCACCAAACGGCTCAACGTGTACGCCGACCACAGGTACAAGGTTAGTGCCCTTGCCCTTGTTGAATTCGGTCAGATACGGCTTGTGCTGGAAGAAGTTGGCATCCAGACGCTTTTCCGAAACCTGGATGTTCGGCTGCACATAGTCGGTGAACACTTTGATATCCAGATCCACGCCTTCCCTGGCGAGGATTGGTTTTACAAATTCCAGGATTTCAGCGTGCGGCACAGCGGTGGCGGCCACAGTCAGTTTCTCCGCCGCGTGGGCGTTGAAGGCCAGCGTAGCGGCCAGCAAAGTCAGCAGTTTTTTCATTATTGCGGTTTCCTTTCGCAGTTTTGTCCGGGTGTTCGCGCAGGAACAAACGGGTTGGGTTTTTGGTTTCTTGAGTTTGACGATGCCAAGGCATCAACAGTCATAAAGGCGCAGCATGCAAAGGCCCCGGTTACTTGCGCGAGAAATGCACGACCAGCTTGTCGCCGACCATTTGCAGGATCTGCACCAGCACAATGAGCACCACCACGGTGACAATCATCACGTCGGTCTGAAAGCGCTGATAGCCGTAGCGGATCGCCAGATCGCCCAGGCCGCCGCCCCCAACTACACCAGCCATTGCGGTGTAGCTCACCAGGGTAATTGCGGTGACTGTGGCTCCGGCCAGAATGCCAGGCCGGGCCTCTGGCAACAGTGCGCCCAGTACGATCTGGCGCGTGCTGGCACCCATGGCCTGGGTGGCTTCGATAATGCCGCGATCCACTTCACGCAGCGCGGTTTCAACCAGCCGGGCAAAGAACGGCGTTGCCCCGATCACCAGCGGTGGAATCGCACCGGCCACGCCCAAAGACGTGCCGGTAAGCAGGACGGTGAACGGGATCATCACGATCAGCAAGATCACAAATGGCACCGAGCGCAGCACGTTCACTACAAAGGACAGAATGCCGTATATCGCGGGCTGCGCCAGCAGCTGCTTGCGTGCAGTCAGAAACAACAGCACGCCCAGCGGCAGACCCAGCACCAGGGTAAAGAAGAGCGACCCGCCCAGCATCAGCAGCGTATCTTGCGTGGCCTGCCAGATGTCGGACCAGTCCACATTGGTAAAGAGTTCGTTCATCCGCGCAGTACCTCCACAGTCAGGCCGGCATCGGCAAAGTGTTGCAGGGCGTTATCCGGGTTGCCGCCAGTTACGGACAGGATCAGTTGCCCGTAGGGGGTGTCCTTGATGCGGTCGATCCGGCCAGACAAGATGGAAAAGTCGATGCCGGTTTCCCGTGCCACCTGGCCCAATACCGGCTCGTAGGTCTGTTCGCCCCGGAATGTCAGCCGCACAATCCGGCCAGGGACATGCGCAAAGGCGTCATGTTCATCGGCCTCATCGACGTTTTCTGCTTCCTGCACAAAACGTTGGGTGGTCTGGTGCTGCGGGTGCAGGAATACGTCGGCCACGTTGCCGACTTCCACAATCTTGCCGGCATCCAGCACGGCCACGCGGTCACCAATGCGGCGGATCACGTCCATCTCGTGCGTGATCACCACAATGGTCAGGTTGAACTCGCGGTTGATCTCGGCCAGCAGTTGCAGCACCGACTGGGTGGTTTGCGGGTCCAGCGCGCTGGTCGCCTCATCGCACAACAACACCTTGGGATTGGTCGCGAGCGCACGTGCAATACCCACGCGCTGTTTCTGGCCGCCAGACAATTGGGCCGGATACTTGCTGGCGTGCTCGGACAAACCGACGCGGGCGAGCAGTTGCGTAACGCGTTCCTTGATCTGCGGGGCAGAGTAAGCCCCGGCCAGTCGCAGCGGAAACGCCACGTTATCAAACACCGTTTTGCTGGAAAGCAGATTGAAGTGCTGAAAGATCATGCCAATGCCGCGACGTTGCTCACGCAGTGCATCGGCGTTGCTGGCGCTGATCTCTTTGCCATCAACCAGCACGCGGCCAGAGGTGGGTTTTTCCAGCAGGTTAATGAGCCGTACCAGCGTGGACTTGCCTGCGCCAGAGTGGCCGATGATGCCAAATATTTCGCCGGCCTCGATCTTCAGATCAATGCCGTTGAGTGCCGGAACAGCCCGGCCATCCACATCAAACGATTTGTGGACATCAATGAATTCAATCACGTAGCAACCTTGTGGGTTACAGAAATTATGGGAATTATCGGGCGAGTTAGCCCAGGGCGCCATGTTAATGCGTCGGCTTATATCTGCAAAATCTTTGTAAACCTAAGAATATTTCAGTTTGGCATGAAGCATAACCGGCGCGGCCTGGCGGCTCGCAGCGCGAAGGCCGCAATTATACCGTGCGCCGCAGTGGGCTCGCTTGCCGACGGTCTGACATACGCTGCCGCCGCCGGTTCAGTGACAGATGACACGGCTTGTCGGCGTCTTGCTGTCAGCGCATGGGACATGCATTGCAGCCAATTTCAGATAAGGAATTGATTTATCCGGCGAATTGGGGCAATTGGGCGTCAGCGTAATCTCGCTTTATATTGCCGGATGCGCAGGCGTTTAAAACGCATCTTGTCAGAATGTGTCAGCTTATTCCTGGTTTAAACAAGGATACATACCGGTATGAAGGTGATCCGGGCCGCTTTATCTTTCGTTCACAGCCGCCGGGTCTGCAAATGGCAGATCAGTCTAATTGATCGAAGGAGAATTCATCATGTCGGGAGCTTATTGCAGTAACAAGAAACGTGGTTTGTCTGGCTGGATCAAAGTTGTGGCCTTGATTGCCGGTCTTGGAACCATGTTGGCGTTGACTGCCTGCGGTGGTGACGACGGCCCGGATGACCGTCTGGGACTGAGCAAACCGGCACTGCGCACGATCAATGCGTTCCCGGATGGGCCGACCATTGATGTCGCAACCAACGGTACTAACTCGGCCACTGGCCTGGGTTATCTGGGGGTGAAGGCTTATTACGATGTCAGCACCGGCTCCACGACCGTCACGGCCAGCCTGACTGGCACGACCGCGCCGATCTCTACTGCCACATTCAACGCTGCGACCGGGCATAAATACACCTATGCGTTTGTTGCCGGCACCAGCGCAAGCAACGACTCGGTGCTGATTGATGATCCGTATGAAAAGGGTTTGCTCTCTACCCAGGCGCGGGTGCGGATTCTGAACGCTGCTTTCAACGCAGGTAGCGTGGACGTGTATGTATTGAAGTCCACAGATAGCCTCGCTAGTGCTGTGCCAGTGGCTGGCAATGTCGCCTTCAAGTCGGCTTACCCGGCGTCTGGCAATGATTCTCTGGATCTGGACGGTGGCTCGGTGACCGTGGTGGTGACCAATGCCGGTTCCAAAACCCCGATCTTTACTTCTACCGCGACCTCGCTGGATGACAATGCCGACTGGCTGATTACCGTGGTGCCGCAACAAGGTATTGCTGCCGTCACGCCCAATAGCGTGAAAGTATTAGTGGTTAAAACCAATGATACGGATAACCCCGGTTTTGAATTGACTGCAGCATCTTGATTATCTTGATTGATTGGCCAATCATCAATCAGAACTGGATTGTGCTTGAAAAAAAAGACCGCCTTTAAGGCGGTCTTTTTTTATGGGTCACTTGAAATTGCGGTGTCGATCATGAATGCGCTGCCAATGCATAACGCCGGCAATGCTCCAGATAACCCTGTTCATGGCTGCCCACCAGTTCCACCACGCTTTGCCATAACCAGGAAGGTGCTTCCAGCGTTTTGCCATGACGCTGACTTAATTCGGCCAGCCATGCGCGGCGCGTGTCTTCATCCATCTGGCGGGCGTGGGCATTGCCGACGATGCGGGCCAGATAGTGCGCCACGCGCATGGCCTCTGCCGTCTCCATGGTGTCGATTTCCAGTTTGAGGTCTTGCGGTAATAGTTCCCGCACAAAGACACCGTTGTCCATGAAACGCGCGGCGACCAGACGCTCGCCCAGCGCCGGGGAGAGCTGCAAGGCGCCTTCCCGCACCCGCTGGCTATTGTCGCGCGGCATGCGGGCATGGGCGTGACGGGGCGCAGCGGCCTGGACCGCTTGTTTGACGTCCATTAAACAAAATTCGCGGTGTTTGCCGCTGCCGACGGCCAGTAAGACGGCGTAACGCAAGAGGCCCAGTGAACTGCAGCCTTTAACCCAGTAAGCGGCATCAATCAGGGTGACTGGTGCATCGTCCTCGCGGGATTTCAGTCGCGTTGCCAGTTGTCTTAACTCAGGCTGGGCAAACAACTCGCCGAGCGCTTTGCGTTCTTCGCGGGATAGCGGCCAGAAATGCTTGCTGCGCGGGATGATAGGGTCGGTATCGGCAATGCGCTCTTTGGCCAGTTCTTTCCAGGACCGGGCCGTGGCCTCGCGCATTACCAACCGTACCGCGTCGGGTTTGTGGTGTGGATCATGCAGCTTGCCACTAAAAGACTGTTCGTAGCCGCGTACCATTTCTTCAATCATGCGGGCGATCACCACGCCAGACAGCCGACTACCGCGCCCAGCGGTTGCCAGTGACAAACCCAGCCGCACAAGGTCATGCGCCGGGTTGCCGATCACGGTCTGGTCCAGGTCACGAATCTGGATGGCGACATCGCCATCGGCCCAGGCCAGCGGCCCCAGATTGCCAATATGGCAATCGCCGCAGATCCACACGGCCGGACCATGGGGCAGCGCGTGGCCGCGCTGGCTATGCAGCCATTGATAGAACTGGACGGTATTGCCCCGCACATACGCGTGCGGTGAACGTGCCATTTTCAGATTGCGCCGTGCCAGTAGCAGCGGGCGGCGCTCGTCGGGGCGGGGGAGTTTTTTCATGGTGCTCCAGCGGGTAGCGACAATGCTTCATGCTAGCTGCCGCTGTCAGACCATGCTGTCAGCGGCTGGCTAAAACGGGTTGTCGGTTTCGCTGATGCGCGGTGGTGCAATATGCTCTGGCAGCGCTGTGCCTTGCAAAGTGGTGATGATCTGGTTGATGGCGGTTTGCAAGGCAAGGGCGGCGGTCAGGCCGGTCTGGTCGCGGGTCAGCTCCAGGCTGCCATAGACACTGATACGGTCAAGCCGGTTTTCCAGTGTCAGTCCGGCAATCTCCAGCACGTCCGCTTCGTTGGCGTAGGGGTTGAATGTCGTCGTAGCCATGCACAGCTCCAGGAGCAATTAAAGGGCGTGGATCAGGTGGCGGACCATGCGCATGAGTTCACGCTCCATCCAGCGAATCAACTCATCAGACAAACCACTCAGCATATCGCCGCTGCGGTTTTTGGCGTGACCGTTGCTGCTGGCAGGTTTGGGCGGTGGCAGGCTCATGGCGCGGTTGCGCGCAGATTCCGGCAGGGCAGGGAAGGGGTTGATGCCAATGCGTTGCTGCAACTGGGCAATCGAGACCACCTGGTAGTCCTCTCCGGGCGCATTGGCCGTGATATACGCGGCGGCCTGCTGCTTACGCGGGTTATAGACCGCTTTATATAAATGCGTTGGCACCAGCACGCGCCCATTCAGACGCTTGATGCTGGCGCCTTCAAAGATCGGGCCGGTGACTACGTAGACTTCGCCATCCCGCACGGCCATGTCCCGCACGGCAGATTCCAGACCGGCCCACAAGCCCCGGTTGTTCTCTGGCGATTGCGGAATCATGTTGGCCAGACTAAAGCTCTGGAACTGCGCGGTTTTATCAGGCATGTCGCCATTGGGGCTCATATGGCCGCGATCAAAGCCGCTGTGAACGTAGTCTTCCAGCGTTGGGTGCGGCATGCCGCTTAGTGCTGCTTCTTCGTGAAAGGTATCGGTGCGCACAAGGTCGCGCGCGGCCTCTACGCTCTGGCGGGTAATGTGTTCGGCGGACCACAAGGGGGTGAGCGAGACGCCGGAAAACAAAACGGCGTAGGCGTCAAAGCACAGGGCTTTGGTGTTGTGCTCCAGTTTGGCGTTGTACAGATCAGGCGCGTGTCCGCCAAAAAAGCGGGTAGGACACTGGCTGCTGGCCGCATGGGCCAGGGTGGTTGCGGCCAGCAGGGCGGCCGCGAGCGAGAAACGGAGCATTATTATTGGGGTCTGGGCAAACAAACGGACGCCAGACTACAAACACAACCGCCTGCTGTCGAGAACCGGTTGTGTCAGCCGGGCGGTCGGGTGTTTGCTGTCACAACGCATTTGACAGCGACCTGTGAGGCGTTACAGCAAGAAAAACGCCCCGGCCACGGCGACGATGAGCGCGACCCGGGTGGTGCGATACACCAGCGGATTCCAGCGTTTGAAGCGTTTGCGCTGCTCACCAACCCAGTCGGCATAGCGGAACAAGCGGCTAATCAGCCCCAGCCGATCCCCATCCCGGTTTGGCGATGCGGCAGCGGCGACAATGTGTTGTCCGAACCAGCGATTGAATACGCCAGCCCAGCGATAGCGCATGGGCCGTTCAATATCGCAAAACAGGATCAGACGCCCCTGACCGCTGTGGTTTTCTGCGCGGTGGATATAGGTCTCGTCAAACACCACGCCTTCGCCATCCCGCCAGCTATAGCGCACGCCATCGACTTCGATATAACAGCGGTCGTCATTGGGCGTGATCAACCCGAGGTGATAGCGCAGTGATCCGGCATAGGGGTCGCGATGCGGGTTGAGTTTGCCGCCGTCAGGCAGCCACGCAAACATGGCCGCCTTAACGCTGGGCAGGGTGCGCAGCAAGGCGGTGGTACGCGGGCAGAGTTCTTCGGCAGAAGGGTGACTATCGCCATACCACTTGAGGTAAAAGCGCTTCCAGCCGTATTTGAAAAAAGAGTTGAAGCCCGCGTCGTCGTTGTGTTGCGCGGCGCGGATTTCCTGAGCGTGCAAGAGCCGTGCGCCTTCATCACGGATCTCTTGCCAGTGGCTTTGCAGCACCGTGAGATCGGCAAACGTGTTGACCGGCAGAAAAGGTGTCTGCGGCACGCTGGAGCAGGCATACATCAGCAGGTTTACGGGTGCCGTGACCGCCGAATGATCAAAAACCTGGTGCCGGAGTGAATGCCGCACCCGCCCGCGAAAATGCACACGCAGGACGGCCGTCGCCAGTAACAGAACGAGGACGATCTTGATAATCAGGCTTTCCATGGTGATCTCCCGCCATGCCGCGGGCCTGAACGCGACATGGTCTGGTGCGGTTGTGCCGTGGCAATCCGTCCACGCTGGTGCTGCCAGCATGGCACGGCGCGTTTGCCCGGACAGTCGGCGTTTTGGTTTTTCTGCAGCACGCCTGTTCTGACTTCGTTGTAGTCCTGAATGTAATCATTGCGCCAGCAATATCTGACGCCACGTAGGACGATGGCGTTTCACATTTCTCTGATTCACACCGGTTTTAAGTGGGATTTGCTGCAATTTATTGCCAATTTGCCGCCGTTTATCGGAATGATTCGGTCATGCTGCGATGCGCAAATATCAGCTTTCACACGTGTTCAGCGTGGTGAAAACGGCATGGATGCTAGGTTGCGCTCAACGGGGTGGCTGGCGCTGTAGCGGGTTTCATTCTGGTTTTGTAGTTGAGTACACCAATGTGGCTGATTAGGCTGACCAGCGAAATCCAAACCGGTTTGATGGTGCGGAATTCAGGCGGCAGATGGAGGAGCGTTTGCCACAACGTCGAGGTCATACACATTAAAAAGGCCCAACAAAATGAAAGTTGCATTCACAGTCACAAGCAGTCTGTTGTGCGCGGTATTGGCTGCGTGCGGCGGAGGTAACGCTGCTGTTGCAGCCACTACCTCCACCAGCAGCACGCCCAGCAGTTTTAACCCGGCGTATACATCGGTGCAGATGTTCCACTGGAAATGGACCGACATCGCCAAAGAATGTACCGATTTCCTGGGGCCAAACGGCTATGGCGCGGTGCAGATTTCGCCACCGCAGGCATCCAAGATTGCCGGTGCCTGGTGGGATATGTTCCAGCCGGTGAACTACGGCTCGCTGACCAGCCGCATGGGCACGGAAAGCGATCTGCAAAGCATGGTCAGTACGTGTCACGCGGCCGGTGTGCGTGTGTATGCCGACATTGTGGTTAACCAGTTGTCACAGGACTCCAGCAGCGCCTACAGCGCCACCGATGGTTCTAGCTGGAACGCCAGCACGCTGACCTATCCGCAGTTTTCTGCCAATGATTTCCATAGCCTGTGCCAGATCCAGTCCAGCGATTACGGCACGCCGGGTAATCGCAACAATGTGATGTTCTGCCGCTTGAACAACCTGCCCGATCTCGCCACCGAAAGCACCTATGTGCAAAGCGTGATCGAAACCTACATGAAAAAACTGTTGTCGCTGGGTGTGGATGGTTTCCGCATCGATGCCGCCAAGCATCAGCAGCCAGACGCGCTCAATACCATCCTGAACAACGTGAAATCCAGCTATCCGACCACGCTGGCCGGTGAGAACCTGTGGGTGACGCAAGAGGTGATTCCGGATGGCAACGTGGTGCGCTCGGATTATTTCCAGAACGGCACGCTCAATGAGTTCCAGTTCACCTACGCCATTCGTGACACCTTCCGTAATAACAATGGACTGAATCTGGCGTCGATCCCGACTGTCATGGGCACGCCGGGTAACTGGGGCGGTAGCTGGGGTTTTGTGCAACCCGCCAATGCCGTTGTGTTCGTGGATAACTGGGATACCGAGCGCAGCGGTACGGATTCGCTCAACGCCAGCAACTACACCGGGGCCACCAATGACGCTTCCGGCACCAAGCGCTTTGATCTGGCCAATATTTTCATGCTGGCGTGGCCGTATGCCAGTCAGGTGCAGGTGATGTCGGGTTACCGCTTCAGTACCACAGACCAGGATGCGCCGACCGCCAGCCCGTACGACAGCAGTGGCAATGCGCAGATCAACGTGAACTGGGACTTTGTCCATCGCTGGGGGGATATCGCCAATATGGTGAAGTTCCGCACCGCAACCAGCGGCCAGGGCGTGAGCAACTGGGTCACCGGGAACGGTAACCAGATTGCTTTCAGCCGTGGCGCTGTGGGTTTTGTGGCGCTCAATAACGACACCAGCGCGTGGACACAAAGCTTTCAGACGGGTCTTGCTGCGGGCACGTACTGCAACGTGGTGCATGGCCTTGCAACCAGCACGGGTTGCGCCAGCGAT